>NZ_JBFBIV010000142.1:0-14814 GCF_040702025.1 Streptomyces sp. NPDC088194
GGCCGGTCCGCGCGCACGCCCCGCCGGGACGGCTCGCGGCGCGGAAAAGATCAGATCAGTTGCTGCGGATCGCGAAGATCACGCCGATGATGAAGATCACCGCGATGATCGCGTACCAGGTGATGTCCTCCCGGGCGTTCGTGGTCAGAGCCAGCTGCACCATCTGGTCGTGCACGGCAACCCCTCTCGCTCCTGTGATCCCCCTCCTCCCCAGTACCCACCACGGCGCCCCTCATTCGCGCGCGGGGATGGGCCGCTCGGGTGGTGGGCGACCGACGGGGCTCCGTACCGGCCACGAACACACCCGGACGGCGAGGACGGGCCCGCTCACCGTGCTCGTGAGCGGGCCCGTCCGCCCTCTCATCCGCGGGCCGATGATCAGCCGGCGGCGCTCGCCACGACCTCGGAGACCACCGGGGCCGGGCTGCCGGCCGTCCACAGCAGGCGGACGGTGTCGGTCGCGACGCCGTGCGCGGGCAGGCGGGTGTAGGGCCCGGTCAGCGCGCCGATCGTCCGCCATGTCGTGCCGTCGTGGACCTGCACCAGGGCCCGGGCGCGGCCGGTGCCGGGCTGCAGGACCAGCACCGAGTCCAGTGCCTTCGCCGCCGGCAGCGTCACGACGAGCGCGTCGCCGGAGGCGGGGGCGGCGCCGGCGTGGTAGGCGGTGGTCAGGTCGCCGTCCACCGCGGCGGCCAGCGACGAGTCCGCCGCCGGGGCCGGGGTCCCGGACGCGGTGACCGCCGTCAGCGGTGAGCCGACCGTGAACTCCCGTACCACCACCCAGTTGTCCTGCGCCGCGGTGTTGCGCAGCCGCACGTAGCGGGCGGTGGTCCCGGCGGGGGCTTCGGCCTTCACCTCGGCGGTGTCGCTGAAGTCGCCCAGCGACTTCCAGGTGGTGCCGTCGGAGGAGTACTCCAGGGTCCCCTGGTGGATGTAGTCGTCGGCGCTCGACGCCTTGCCCATGAGGATGTCGACGGTGCTGATCGGCCGCGCCGAGCCCAGGTCGACACCGACGTAGTCACCGACCGACGGGGCCGCGTCCGACCAGAAGAAGGTGTCGGGGTCGCCGTCGGTGTAGTTCGCGGCGCTGTTGCCGTTGTAGGTGCCCAGGGAGGTGGTCGCCGTGGCACGGGTGTGCACGACGCCGAGCGCGGCGTCGTACCGGTTCTCGGCGTCGGTGACGAAGGTGTCCACCACGGTGTCCCCGACCAGGACGCCGTGTGCGGAGGCCGCCGCGACCAGCGCGGGCAGCGCCTGCCGGTCGGCCCACGCGTGGGCCGCGTCGCCCGCCTGCTGCCGTTGCAGCATGTCCAGGGCGGTGAGCGTGGCCGTTCCCCAGTCGGCCGTGGAGTCGAGCCACGGCGCGGCGTCGGTGAGGAATCCCTGTTCGCTGTGGGGCAGACGGGCCCGCAGGTACGCGGGAGCGGCGGCGACGGCGGCCAGACGGGGGCTCAGGGCGCGGGCGGCCTTGGCCGGGTCGGCCGGCCAGGCGGTCCAGAACTTCTTGATCGCGGCGCTCAGTTCGGGTGCCTGACCGCCGGTCAGCGCCGAGGTGTAATTCAGGTCGGCGAAGGCCCGCAGGGCGGCGGTGGTCCTCGGGTCTCCCCCGGCGAGCTCGCTGAGGGACGCGTTCCACGAGGTCTGCGGGTCGTAGGCCTCCGCGTTCCACAGGTAGTCCGCCATCGTGAACAGCGCGATCCTCGACGCGTACGGCTGGATCATCGGGTTCGAGGTGAGCCCCGCCACCGCGCCGGCCACACCCGGCTCGCGCCCGGTGTAGGGGGCGAGGAGCAGCCGGTTGGTGACATAGTCGTTGACCGGATAGTTGTCCCAGACCAGGATCTTGTGGCCGAAGACCTGCCGGGCTTCCTCGGCCTGGGCGGTCGTGATGGTGGGCGCGACGACGCCTTCGCCGGTCCACTCCACCAGCACGGCGGGGTCCAACTGCTGGGCGATGGCGGCCTTGTAGGGGCTGGGCGAGGTGTCGTAGTACTCCGTGGGCACCATCTGCAGCGGCGCGGCGCCGGGGTGGGTGGCGATGAAGTCCTGCTGCACCCGGTTGAGCAGGTACGACTGCGCCGCGCCCGCCGCGCCGCCGCCGGTGCCGAACCTGGTCTTGTCGGCGTCGCAGTTCCAGTTGGTGTAGCTGATGTCGTCCAGCGGGACGGCGAAGGAGCGCACACCCACGTCCCACAGCGTCTGGAACTTGGCCACCAGCGCCTTCTCGTCCGCGTCGGAGCTGTAGCAGACGGACAGGCCGGGTGAGAGCGCGTAGGTGAACGCCACGTGGTCGGCGGTGGCGCGGTCGGACAGGCTCTTGATCACCGAGAGCTTGTCGGCCGGGTACGGGTCGCGCCACTGCGCCCGCAGGTAGGGGTCGTCCTTGGGCGAGTACACGTAGATGTTCATCTTGTGCGCGGCGAGGTAGTCGAGCTGGTCCAGGCGGGCCGGGTCCGACCAGGGCGTGCCGTAGAAGCCCTCGATGACGCCCCGCAAGGGGGTGGACGGCCAGTCCCGCACGGCGAGCCCGTCCAGCGTGCGGCGGGGAGCGCGCCCGTCGGGCCGCACGAGCTGGCGGAGAGTCTGCGCGGCGTAGAAGGTGCCGGTGGGATCGGCTCCGGCCAGCACGATCGACCTGTTCCCTACGCCCAGTTCGTAGCCTTCGGCCGGCAGCCCGGCGGTTCCGGGCAGCCGGAGCGCGGCCAGCGCCGCCGCGGACCCGGGGGTCTCGGCCGGGCCGCCGACGTACACCGTGAGGCCGCCGTGCCGCGCGGGGTGGTCGGCGCGGGCGAAGGTGCGGGCGCCCCCGGCGCGCAGGGCCTGCTCGGTCGCGCTGATCGCCGAGGTGTCCGCGGACGGCCCGGCGACCAGGGTCACGGCAGGGGTGATGGTGACGTGGCCGGTGTGCGGGGTGACGGAGCGGGGGGTGGGGAAGATCCGCGGTGCGCTCGGGGCGGCGGCGGCATGCGCCGTCCCCCGGACCCCGGGCAACGCGCCGGTGGCCGCGAGCGCGAGGGCGGCGGCGGCCACGACCACTGTGCGTCTGGCGCGGGTCGATCCGTGGGAGTGCTGCACGAGTCATCCTCCTTGGTCTGCTGTCCGGCTTGCTCCTGAGTGCGCTGTGCCTTCGCGGACCGCGCCCGCCGGCAGGGTCAGCCGGCGGGGCGGGCCTGGTGCGACCATCGAGCGAGGGGTGCGGTGATCGAGGAGTTCCGTGATCGAGGAGTACGTCGCCGTGCGCGTGGCGGGCGCGCTCGGCGTGGAGGTGCCGCGGGTGCCGGACGGTGGGCCGTGACCGTCCGGCGGGCTCACAGTGGTCTAGACATCTACGGTAGGCCCGGTGAAATTGCGACGTCAATGGCGCGGCGGGAGCGCCCGGGGTGCCGCTCCGGTCTACGTGGCGCGCACGTGGACCGGGGCGGTGGGCGCCGACATCAGGCCCGTCACGGGGTCGACGCCGACCGCGGTGAGTACCACGGACCCGCGTTGGAGGCGCGTGTCGCAGCGCCAGTTCCCGTGCCGGTCGGCGGGTTGGTCCACGCAGGCGGGCTTGCCCGACACCGAGACGGTGACCAGTTCGCCCGGGGTGGCGGTGCCCTCGATCCGTATCCGGCCCGCGTGGACCGAGGACGCGTCGGCCGGCCTCGCGAGCACCGGCGCGGCGGCCGGCTTGCCGGGCACGCTCACCAGGGCGCCGGCCACGGAGGCGAAACTGCCGCCGGACGCGGGGTTCTTGCTGCCGGTGACGGTCACGGTCAACGTGTGCCGCTGGGCGGGGTCGAGGCCGGTGCGGGTGAACACCGAGGCCAGAGCGCCGCTGCCGCTGTAGAGGTCGACCGCGGTGGGCGAGCCGCCGTCCACCGACACGTCGACGATGCCGTTGCTGGCGTTGGCCATGGACTGAAGGGTGACGCTGTCCCCCTGGAAGGTCAGCGTCGCCTTGTCACCGGCGGTGTCGTCCCAGGTGTTTCCGCCGCCGGACTGCCACGAGCCGCTGTACTGCCACTGGTTCACCGCGCCGCCGGTGGCGTCGTAGCCGACGTTCGTCACCGCTTCCGGGGTGTGCGTGCCGGCCGGCAGCGCGACCGGGACCGCGAGGTCGGTCAGCGTGCTGACCTTGAGGTTGTCGTACTGCTCGCCTGCCAGATACCCGCTGGCGACCAGGCCGACCTTCCCGGCGGCGAGGGTGGTGTCCGTGGCCGATCCGACGGTGGTGCCGTCGACGGAGGCGTAGATCAGCGAGCCGTCGAAGGTGAGCGCCAGGTTGTGCCAGGTGTTCAGCCCGGCCGCCGAGGACAGCGTTCCGCCGGCCAGCGACCGTGCCGCGCTGCCCGAGCCGTCCGCGAGGTTGATCGACCAGGCGCCGGTGTCGCTGAGCGTGAGCGAGTAGTAGTGCACCTTCGACGGGTCTTCCTCCGTGCCGCCGAGGTTGCTCTGGCGGCCCAGAATCCCGACCGAACCCGGCTGGGCGTTGCGCACGTCGGCGGACACCTGGTAGTTGCTCCAGGCTTCGTCGCCGCCCACCGTGTACGGGTAGGGGGTCCGGATGTTGGACTGCCATTCGAGCGGCTTGGCCGGGGTGTCCATCTGCACGCAGTTGCCGCCGCGGCCGGCGCACGGCTCGACGGTGAACGCGCCCTCCATGGTGGCCAGGTAGCGGGCCTGCTGGCCCTGGGTCCCGGTGGTGAACGAGTCGGAGTAGGGCAGTGCGAGGGGCTTGCTCGCCGGCACCGCGGCGCTTCCCTTGTGCTGCCCGGTCGTGGTGGTGAACGAGTAGAGGTGGTCGGGCTGGAGGGTCATCGTGACCGTGCCGTGCGCGTCGGGCACGAGCGTGCGGTCCTGCGCGAACCACTGCGAACGGTCATTGGAGACCAGGTTGGTGCTCCAGACGTGCACGGGCCGGGTGGACAGGCCGCCGCTGACGGCCAGCTCGACCGTCTGGGGGCCGGTGGCCCGGGTCGTCTCCACGACGGAACTCCAGTCCTTGCCGCCGGGCGACTTCAACGTCACGTAGCTGCCGACTTCGTCGGAGCTCCGGCCGCCCAGGTAGCCGCTGGCGCCGTCCAGGTACTGCCAGCCCGGCTGCGCGAACTGCGTGGTGTGCGCGGTCACCCAGGTCGACAGGCCGACGTCGTAGGCGCCGGTCCACGGCTCGTCGGCCCTGACCAGTCCCTGGTCGGCGAAGCCGACGTCCGAGTAGGCCGAGGCGACGACGGGCCAGTTGATGCTCGCGGTCATCCGGCCGTCGACGTAGTCGATGTTGTCGGCGCGGGCCATCGGCAGACCGCCGGCGTTGTAGCTCATCGAGCCCTGTTCAGCGGCCCACAGCGGCGTGTTCAGTGCCTGGGCGGCCGGCGAGGAGGGGCAGGACGTCTCCACGTTGGGGTAGTCCGAGATCGGCGTGGGGCCGTTCCACCCGCAGGGGTAGTGCTCGCCGATGACCGAGACCGCCTCGGCGAAGTCCGGGTCCTGCGCCATGGCGCCGCTGACGTCGGAGAACGAGCTGACCTGGTCGGCGGCCACCAGCTTGACCTTGGCGAAGCCGTGCGCGTCCAGCGCCGCCCGGAGGTCCTTCCACCAGGCCGCGGTCCAGCCGCCCTTCTCGTTCCAGCCGCCCATGTAGGCGAAGGTGAGCCCGCGTTGCTTGGCGCAGCCCAGCCAGTCGGTGATGTACTGGATGCCGTTCTGCGTGTACATGCTGGAGCCGACCCAGCCCGGTGCCGCCCAGGTCAGCCCGTAGAGCTTGATCTGCGGGTTGCGCTTCACCGCCTGCTGGGCGAGCCAGAACTCGTAGCCCGCCTGGCAGTTGATCACTCCCCGGGTCTCCTCGACGGTCTGCTCGGCGCCGGAGGTGGTGTTCCCGTCCCCGCTGGTCTCGACCTTCAGGAGCTGCAGGTCGGCGCCGTAGCCGGGCTTGAAGAGGTAGTCCAGGATCGCGTTGCGCTGCGCGGCCGGGTAGTCGGTGAGCAGCCGGGTGTTGCCACCGCCGCCGCTGATCGCGCCGAGCCCGTCGAAGGTACGTCCGGTGTCCTGGCCGTTGACCGCTATCGAGGTGTCCGGCAACGCGGCCGCGCCGGCTCCGGCCGGGGCCAGCAGGACCGCCGCGGCGGCCATGATCAGGGCCAGGACGGCGGCGACGGCCACGAAGCGGTCCCCACCGCCCGATCTCCGTCGCTCGGTGTGCGTGTGCATGGCATGTCTCCTGGGAGGACGGCGTCCTCATCGGTGGATGACTGCTGGTCAGGTGCGATGGTGTGCGAGACCGATCGGTACACCCGCCGGACCCAACGAAACCCATCAGATTCGCTCAGACGGCCCTGAGAGTAAGGAGCCGGTCGCATGGCGTCAAGGTTTCGCACACGCAACGCGGCGCGCTGGCTTGATCGGAACGGCGGCAGACCGATCAACTTCGCTCAGCAGCGCGCGTGTTCCGTGCACCCGGCCGTCACGAGGAGGCCCACTCCGCCCCGTCCGCCCCGAACAGCCGCCCCTCCACGTCCTGGAGGCCGTAGCGCAGGGCGCCGAGCGCGACCGACTCGTCGCCCAGACTCGATGCCTGGACCTCCGGCGGGAACAGGCACAGGTCGGCCAGGTGCCGGCTGACCGGCTCGATGATGTCGTCGCCGGCCTGGGAGATGCCGCCGCCGACGACGACCAGCGTCGGGTCGATGGTCATCGACATGACGGCGACTCCGGTGGCCAGGTCGCGGGCGAAGCGGTCGACCAGCTCCCGGGCCTGGGCGTTGCCCTCGCGCAGATCCGTGAAGACCCGCAGCGTCGCGTCGCCCGTCGTGCCGCCGGGGGCGTAGGCCAGAAGGCGGCGGTAGCTGTTCGCCCAGTCCAGCAGGCCGAGGGTGCCGATCTCCCCGGCGGCGCCGCGATGACCGCGGTAGGGCCTGCCGTCGATGAGCACGGCCGCGCCCAGGCGGTGGCCCGCGTGGATGTACACGAGGTCGGGCACCCCGTCGGCAACGCCCCGCCACTGCTCGGCCAGTGCGGCCATACGCATGTCGTTCTCGGCGTGGATCGGCCCGTCCACGCTGCCGGCACCCAGCGTCCGGGCGAGTTCGTCCGCGAGGTTCAGCCCCGTCAACTCCGGCATCGCGTTGGACAGGACCACCCGCCCCCGGGCGTCCACGACCCCCGGGGAGGCGATCACGGCTGCCAGCAGCGGGCTGCGATCGGCCACGGGTTCGCGGGCCAGGCAGGCGGTGACCGCGTCGCCCATCGCCGCCAGCCGCCCCCGGGCGGGCAGGTCGGGATCGACGTCGATCCGCCGGGCCACGGTCACGGCCCCGCGCAGATCGGCCACCATCGCGAGGATCTTGTGCGCGCCGACGTCCACGCCCAGCACCCGGCCCGCGTCGGCGTGGAACTCGTAGCGCCTGGCCGGCCGTCCCGGCTGGCGGGCGGCCGCCGGGTCCGGCGCCGCGCCCTCGGCGACCCAGCCCTGGGCGAGCAGTTCGGCCACGCCTTCCTCGCAGGTCGGCCGGGACAGGCGGGTGGACCGGGCGAGTTCGGTGACGGTCTGCGCGCCGTGCTCGTACATCCTGCTCAGCATCGCCGCCAGGTTCCGCCTGCGCAGTGCCGAAGGGTCCCCGCCCGTGATTCGCATCTGGCCCCTGCCTCGATTCATACGTGATCATCCTGGCCGCGACCCCTTGACAAGCAGGCGCAGGAGACCAGTATCTTCTCGACTCAATTGTTAAACAAGTCTTGTTATCTATCACCACGACGGATGGGGACTTCCGTGAGACGCAAGCTGATGCCGCTGGCCGCTTCGGGCCTGGTGGCGGCGATACTCCTGTCCGGCTGTGCGGCCGGCGGCTCCGGCAAGGCGTCGGGAGGTGGAGGCGGGAAGGGGAAGGTCACGCTGACCTTCCTGACCTTCGAGACGCCGAACCTGACGGCCAAGTACTGGGACGACGCGATCGCCCGGGCCTCGGCGAAGGTGCCAGGCGTCACCATCAAGAAGCTGGTGGCCCCGTCGGTGGACCGCGTCGGCTACGCCAAGCAGCTCGCGGCCTCCGGCCAGTTGCCGGACATCATGATCGGGGTGTCGCCGAACGGGTTCGCGCAGGCCGGCCAGCTCGCCTCGTGGAGCGACGGGCAGCTCAGCGACTTCGTGTCGCCGCACTCCAACCCCATCGGCGGCAAGATCTACCAGCTGCCGTACGACACCCAGCCGACGCCGCTGGTGTACTACAACAAGTCCGACTTCACCGCCGCCGGGATCGCCGCCCCGCCGAAGACGTACCAGGACCTGCTGGACGACTGCGCGAAGTTGAAGACCAAGGGGATCAACCCGCTGGTGGTGGGCGGTGGCGGCAAGGACACCTGGGCCGACATGTACCCGCTGATCGGCGCGGTGGCCACCGACACCTACCGGCCCGAGCCCGACTGGCTGGCGCAAAAGGCCAAGGGCAAGGCCAAGTTCACCGATCCGGCGTTCACCAAGGCCGCGCAGAAGGTCTCGGACCTGGCGAAGAAGGGCTACATCGATCGCGCGGGCCTGTCCCGCTCCTACGCCGACGACGAGCAGGCGTTCCGCGCCAACAAGGGCGCGATGTACCCGATGGGCTCGTGGTTCGCCGCCTCCGCGGACGCGAAGAAGCCCCCCTTCGACGTGGGCGTGTTCGCCTGGCCCTCCGACGACGGCTCGCTGGTCATGCCGTCCTACACCGGTGGCGGCATGTCCGTGTCCTCCAAGGCCCCCGACGTCGCGCTCGCCCAGAAGTGGGCGCTGGCGTTCATGCTCGACAAGGCCTCGCTGGACGCCTCGGTGAAGACCGACGGGTCGATCATCGCGCTGAAGGACTACACCCCGCCCGCCGGCATGGGCCCGGTCTACACCGCCACGCTCGACCTCTACCAGCAGGCGGTGAAGCAGCACGCGATCGTCGACGCCTTCTCGGTCGAGTCCGGCGACGACTCGCTGCCCGCCGGTGTCGCGGACAAGGCCGCCGCCGGAGTCGCCGACCTGATCAACGGCAAGAAGACCGCGCGGGAGTTCGGGGCGTTCCTCGACTCCGAATGGGCCAAGGCCGACGAGTAGCCCGCGCCCTCCCGCACGACGACCCAGGAACGAGGAGAAGACAGACATGACCGCGACACTCGCGCCCCCGGGCGCGCACACCCGGGACGCGCCGGGTGCCGGTCCGGCCCGGCGATGGTCCGCCCGGTGCTCCAAGGTGTGGCACTTCCTGACCTTCGGCGCCCCCGGACTCGTCGTCTACCTCGCCTTCGTCCTGGTGCCGATCGCCATGACGATCGGCACCAGCCTCACCAACCGCAACCCGGCCAATCCGCCGACCCGGTGGGTCGGTCTGCGGAACTACACCCGGCTGTTCTCCGACCCCGACTTCACCGGCGCGTTGAAGAACACCGTCGTCGTCACCGTCATCATCACGGTCCTGGCCAACCTCCTCGGGCTGCTCGTCGCCCTGTTGCTCGACCGGCGCGGCTGGCTCTACAACGCCCTGCGCTCGGTGTTCTTCACGCCGGTCGTGCTGTCCTCGGTCGTGGTCTCGGTGATCTGGCAGGCGATCCTCACCGACGACGGGCTGCTCAACTCGATGCTGAAGAAGCTCGGGGTGCACCACCCGCCCGGCTGGCTGTCCGACCCCGATCTCGCGCTGTACTCGGTCGCGTTCATCATCACCTGGCAGATGCTCGGCTTCTGCGTCGTCGTCTACCTGGCCGGCCTGGCCGGTGTGCCGGCCGAACTGCACGAGGCCGCCTCCATCGACGGCGCCGGCATCTGGACACGCTTCAGGAACGTCACCTGGCCGATGCTGGCGCCCGCGCTGACCATCAACACGGTCATGCTGCTGATCAGCGGGTTCAAGGCGTACGACCAGATCCAGGTGATCACCAACGGCGGCCCGGGCAACGGCACCACCTCC
Source organism: Streptomyces sp. NPDC088194 (assembly GCF_040702025.1). Lineage (NCBI taxonomy): Bacteria > Bacillati > Actinomycetota > Actinomycetes > Kitasatosporales > Streptomycetaceae > Streptomyces > Streptomyces sp. NPDC088194. Next base: position 9,906 of record NZ_JBFBIV010000142.1, read on the forward strand.
ACCGTCGCCTTCGAGGTCGTGCAGACCACGTTCACCGGAAACCACATCGGGTACGGCGCGGCGATGGCCACCGTCATGCTCGCCATCATCGCGGTGATCTCGGTCCTCGCGCTGCGCGTGCTCCAGCGGCGGGAGGTCACGCTGTGAACTCCCAGCGGTCCTTGTGGCTCCGGCCGACAGCGGCGCTCTTCGTCACCGCGGTGTTCTTCCTCCCGCTCTACGTGGTCCTGGTCAACGTGTTCAAGCACGGCCCGGACATCACCGCGCACCCGGTGAGCCTGCCGATCCCGCCGACGCTCTCCTCGATCCACCAGGTGCTGTCCCGCCCGGACCACCTGTTCTGGTACGGCCTCATCAACAGCGTCGAGGTCACCGCCATCTCCGTCACCGCCCTGACGATCGTCTCCGCCATGCTCGGGCACTACCTGGCCCGGGCCAAGGGAGCCTGGGCCAAGGGGGTGCTGGCGACCCTGCTGTGCGGACTGATGATCCCGCCCGCGGTGATCCTCGAACCGGTCACCGAGGTGCTGCGCCGGCTCGGCCTGATGACCACGATCCCGGGGCTGGTGCTGGTCAACGTCGGGTACTACGTGCCGTTCGGCGTGTTCGTCTTCACGGGTTTCGTCAAGACCATCCCGATCGAGCTGGAGGAGGCCGCGGCCCTCGACGGCGCCGGGCCGTTCCGCGTGTTCTGGAAGATCGTGTTCCCGCTGCTGCGCCCGGCCTCGGCGTCCGTCCTGATCTTCCTCGGCGTCTGGATCTGGAACGACTTCCTCAACCCGCTGATCATCATGGGCCCGGCGAACGGCACCACCGTCACCGTGGGCATCTACCGGGCCATCGGGGAGCACCAGTCGGACTTCGGCGCGGTCTTCGCGCTGATGTTCCTCGCCACCATCCCGATCCTCGTCTTCTACCTGGCGTTCCAGCGCCACTTCGTCAAGGGCCTGACAGGCGGCGCGACCAAGGGGTGACTCCGCTTCCCCCGACCCCCGCCGCCTCGCTACCTGATCGCTCAACAGGAGTACTTGTGAACCTTGCCGCCCCGCCCGCCGGCGGCGCACCCGCCTCCACACCGTTCGTCACGGGGGACCTGTCCGCGCCGCTCGGGCGTCCGCTGTCGCTGGTCGTCCTCGGCGCGGGAGCCCGCGGCGAGGCCTACGCCGACCTGGCGGCAAAGAGCCCGGAGCGGGCCCGCGTGGTGGCCGTCGCCGAAGCCCGCGACGGCGTCCGCCGGGCGTTCGCCGCCCGGCACGCGGTCAGCGACGAGTTCTGCTTCACCGACTGGCGCGAGGTGCTGGAACGGCCCCGGCTGGCCGACGTCGCGATCGTCGCGATCCAGGACGCCGACCACGTCGAGGCGGCCGTCGCCCTGGCCGACCTCGGCTACCAGCTGCTGCTGGAGAAGCCGATGGCCACCACGCAGGAGGACTGCGACGCCATCGCCGAGGCCGTACAGCGCAACGGCACCGCGCTGGCCCTGGCCCACGTCATGCGGTACACGCTCTACTCCGTGGCGCTGAAGAAGCTGCTGCGGGACGGCGCGATCGGCGACATCGTCTCCCTGCAGCACCTGGAGCCGGTCGGCTACTACCACTTCGCGCACTCGTTCGTGCGCGGCAACTGGCGCCGCGAGGACCAGTCGGCGCCGCTGCTGCTGGCCAAGTCCTGCCACGACATCGACTGGCTGTGCGACGTCGTCGGCCGGCCGGTCCGGCGGGTGTCGTCGTTCGGGTCGCTCACCCACTTCCGTCCCGAGTCCGCCCCCGAAGGCGCCACGGATCGCTGTGTCACCTGCCCGCTGGAGTCCTCGTGCGCCTTCTCGGCGCCCCGGCTCTACCGGGACGGGCTGCGCCGGGGAGGCACCAAGCAGTACTTCACCCGCATCGCGACCGCCGGGGAGCTGACCGAGGAGGCCGTCACCGCGGCGCTGACCGACGGGCCGTACGGCCGCTGCGTCTACCACAGCGACAACGACGTGCCGGACCACCAGGTGGTGAACCTGGAGTTCGACAACGCCGTGACCGCGTCCTTCGTCCTGACCGCGTTCACCCCGATGGAGAACCGGCAGACGAAGATCTTCGGCACCCGCGGCCAGCTCACCGGGGACGGCCGCCACATCGAGGTGTACGACTTCCGCACCGAGCGCACCACCGTCATCGACACCTCCCTCGACGGCTCCTCCGCGGCCGAAGGACACGCCGGAGGCGACGCGGCCATGTTCAACGCCTACATCGACGCCCTGCACGGCGGCCGGCCCGAGCTGATCGTCTCCGGGATCGAGGCCAGCCTGGCCAGCCACCGCGTGGTCTTCGCCGCCGAGCGGGCCCGGCACGCCGGGACGGTCGTCGAGCTCTGACCGTAGCGGCCCCCTGACGTACCACCCCCGCACCACACCCGTACACCCGTACACCCGTGAAGAGCGCATTCTCGTCCGAGGAAGGACCCCTCGCGTATGGACCTGAGACGAAAACTCACCCCTCGCCTGACCGCCGCGATCGCGGTGGCGGGCCTGCTGACCGCCCTGCCGGCGGCGGCCGGCATCCAGACCGTGTCGGCGGCGACCGGATCGCACCACTCCGGTGATGTCCTGGTGGACGCCGGCTACCTGCGGGTGGGGATGGACGCCACCGGCACGGTCACCAGCCTGGTCGACTCCCGCGACGGCCGGAACTACCTGGTGGCGGGGCACGGCACCGCTCCCCTGGTCAGCCTGGTCATCGGTGGGCGGCAGGTGAAGCCGACCTCCCTGCGGCGCTCCGGCGGCACGCTGGTGTTCGGCAACTCCGCGGCCGGCACCGAGGTCGACGTGGCGGTCAGCGACCGGACGTCGTACTCCACGTTCACCGTCACGAAGGTCAAGGCGCCCCGCGGCGCCGACGTGCAGACCCTGCTGTGGGGCCCGTTGGCGACCACGCTGACCGGCTCGCTCGGCGAGTCGGCGGGCCTGGCGAGCAACAGCGGGTTCACGGCCGGGATGAAGGTGCTCAACGACCGCACCGAGGGCGGCTGGCCCCGTGAGGACACCGGCATGGGCTGGGAGAACGAGGTGTCGGACAACCCGTCCGACCTTCAGGTGGCACCGCTGGAGCAGTGGAGCGTCGGCGGCCGGACCCCCTGGGGCAACCTGCTGCGCGCCTTCACCTTCGACTACACCAAGCAGCGGCTGCGGACGAACGACTCCGGCTACGGGATTCCGGTCGGGCCGCTGCCCGGTGCCCAGGGCAGCATCGTCGGCTCGCGGATCGCGCTGTACGGCACCACCCCGGATCTCGCGCCGACCGTCCTGTCGACGATCGCCAAGGGCCAGAACCTGCCGTACCCGACGATCGACGGGCAGTGGCAGAAGGCGGCGCAGGCGACCTCCAAGTCCATCCTGGTGCTGTCCGACCTCAACACCGGCAACGTCGCGGACGCCGACCGGTTCGCCAAGGCCGCCGGCATCGACACGGTCTACTCGCTGCCCGGGGCCGACGGCCCCTGGCAGTCCGCCGGGCACTTCCAGTTCAACTCCAGCTTCGGCGGCAGCGACGCCGGCGCGACCGCGCTGGTGCACGCCTCCACGTCCGACGGCGTCGCCGTCGGCGCGCACACCCTGTCGAACTTCATCGACACCAACGACCCCTACGTCCAACCCGTGCCCAGCCCCGACCTCCAACTCGGCCAGAGCGCCGAGCTGACCCGGCCGCTGGCCGCCACCGACACCTCCCTGTACATGGCGAGCTGCGCGCCGCTGGCCGACGGTCTGGCGGGCAAGTCCCTGCTGATCGACCACGAGTTCGTGAACTACACGGGGTTCACCACCGTCGGTGACGAGTGCCAGGTGACCGGGCTGACCCGGGCCCAGTGGTCCTCGGCCGCCGCCGACCACGCCGCCGGCGCCACCGCCGCCCGGGTGCCGCACAACTCGTACGACGGCGCCCTGGGCGACCTGAAGCTCATCGACGCCACCGCCACCCGGTTCGCGACCATCTGGAACACCACCGGCATCAGCGCGACCTCGTTCGACGGGCTGGAGTCCGCCTCGGAGGCCGGCTGGGGCCAGTACGGCATGGCCCGCATGGTCAACGGGGCCTTCGCGCAGCTGAAGGCCAAGGACGGCTTCATCTCCGAGACCAGCCGCGAGGGTTCGAACGTCTGGGACGCGCTGTCCCGGGCCAGCTGGGGCGAGGTCGGCTCCACCAGCATGAACCAGGTGTTCATCAACAACGCCTACTACCAGGCCAACCACCTGCCCGGGATGCTCGGCTGGATCTCGCTGCCGGGAGGCGCCGCCCTCCACACGGTCGAGGACACCCTCGCACGGGGCGCGGGCCTGAACGCCGGCGCCGGATTCGAGACCTCCGTGTCCAGCCTGACCAACGGCGGGCAGAACACGGCGGCCCTGCTCGACGAGGTCAAGCAGTGGGAGACGGCCCGCAACCTCGGAGCCTTCACCGACGACGAACGCGCCCAGTTCCGCGACCAGTCCACGCACTGGCACCTGAGCGTCATCACGCCCGGCAGCTCCTGGTCGCTCCAGCAGCTCGACGCCGCCGGCAACGCCGTCGGCGCGCCCCGGACGGTCTCCGTCCCCACCCCGGGCTTCACCAGCACCAGCCTGCCGGGCATGACGCCCGGCAAGCTCTACGAGGCACGGCCGGCCGCGAACGTGCCCTCGATCATCCGCTACACCGTCACCGCGGGCACCCTGCCCGCCGGCCTGCACCTCAACCCCGACACCGGCGGCATCACCGGCGTCCCGCTCACCGGCGCCCCCGCCAGGTTCACCCTCACCGGCAAGGGCGCGCCCGGCACCCCGGACGCACGCCAGACCTTCACGATCCGGGTGGGGAACCCCTCACCCGCCGAGGGAGGCCGAACGCGCTGACCGTGGCGTAGTGGCACCGGTGGCCCGCTCTCCGGCCGG
>NZ_JBFBIV010000143.1:0-14712 GCF_040702025.1 Streptomyces sp. NPDC088194
GCCCGCCGACACGGGCGACGACGCCTCGGTGGCGGCGCTCGCCGCGGAGGCGGTCCGCGCGCTCGGCGGCGTGGACATCCTCGTCAACGCCGCCGCCACGCCCAGCCCGGGCAGCTTCCCCGAGGACGCCCTGGAGGAGGAGTTCAACGTGAAGGTGCGCGGCTACCTGCGCACCGCGCGGGCCTTCGCGCCGGCCATGGCCGAACGCGGCTGGGGCCGGATCATCAACGTCAGCGGGCTGGCGGCGCGTCAGACCGGTTCGGTGGTCGGCTCGGTGCGCAACGTGGCGGTGGCCGCGCTGAGCAAGAACCTCGCGGACGAACTCGGCCCGCAGGGCGTGAACGTGGTCGTGGTGCACCCCGGCCTGACCCGCACCGAGAAGACCCCGCAGACCCTCGCCACCATGGCGGCGAACCGGGGCGTGAGCGTCGAGGACGTGGAGCGCGCCGCCGCCGCGGGCATCTCGATCGGCCGGCTCGTGACGGCCGAGGAGGTCGCGGACGTCATCACGTTCCTGGCGAGCCCGAAGAGCGTCGCGCTCAACGGCGACCCGGTGGTGGCCGGCGGCGGGGCGCGCGGCCCGATCTTCTACTGACCGTTCGCACGTTCGGGTGATGATCTGATGATCTGTTAGTTCTGATGGTCGATCAGCACGCGCGGGGTCGGCGGGGCCGTTCCTACGGTGGAGCGTGCCTTCGTCTGCCCCGCTGCCCGAGTCCCGTCCCCCCGCCGCCTCCCGCCTGCACGGGCCGGCGGACCCGCCCGCGCCCCGCGAGGACACCGGCCCGGGGCCCCGTAAGGACACCGGCCCGGGAACCGGCCAAGTGGCTGACCGGAACGCTGACCGGAACGCCTCCCGGAGATCCGGGCCGCCGGCCCGAGGTCCGCGACTCGCCGGTCTGGACGGGCTGCGCGCGCTCGCCGTCGCGGCCGTCGTCGCGTACCACGTGGACCCGGACTGGCTGCCCGGTGGCTACCTCGGCGTGGACGTCTTCTTCGGTATCAGCGGCTTCCTGATCACCCATCTGCTCCTGGCCGAGCACCGGCGGGACGGCCGGATCGGGCTCGGCGGGTTCTGGCGGCGCCGCGCGGTCCGGCTGCTGCCCGAGCTGTTGCTGGTGCTGACCGCCTGCGCGGTGGCCGCGCGGCTCACGGCAGGACGCGGGACCGGCATCGGCGACGGCCTGCGCGGCGACACCCTGGCGTCGCTGGCGTTCGTCAACAACTGGTGGCAGATCCACCAAGGCGCCGACTACTTCCACCACTTCGGCAGCCCGCCGCTGCTCCAGCACCTGTGGTCGCTGAGCGTGGAGGAGCAGTTCTACCTGGTCTGGCCGCTGCTGCTGGCCGTCCTCCTGCCGTTCGCGCGCGGCCGCCGCCGGCCGCTGCTGACCGGGACGCTCGCGGTGCTCGCCGCCGGCGGCGCGGCGACGTCGCTGTGGCGGATGCACGCGCTCGGCCCCGGCGCCGCCGGCGGCTCCCGGGCGTACTTCGGCACCGACTCGCACTGCGGCGCGCTCCTCGCGGGCTGCGCCGCCGCGCTGGCCCTGCCCGCGCTGACCCGCTACGCCGCCCGGCTGCCGCACCGCGGCCGGGCCGCGGTGCGCACCGCGCTCGCGGCGCTGGCCGGCTTCGCCGTACTCGGCCCGGGCAACGGCGTGATGTACGGGTGGGGCTTCGCGGTGGTCGCGCTGGCCACCACGGTGGTGTGCGCGGGCTGCGCGCTCGACGCGCAGCCGCGGCTGCTGGACACCGCACCGCTGCGGCTGCTCGGCCGGCACTCCTACGGGCTCTACCTGTGGCACTGGCCGGTCGTCGTGACCGCGAACGCCCTGTGGCCCGACACCTCCACGGCCGTACGCGCGGTGGAACTCCTCGCGCCGCTGCTCCTCGCCGCCGCCGGCCAGCGGCTGGTGCAGCGGCCGATCGCCGCGGCCCTGCGCCGTCGGCCGGACCGTACGGCGACGCGCGGCGAGACGGCCCGGCACGGCGAGACCGCAACACGTGGCGAGACGCCCGGGCACGGCGAGACCGCAACGCACGGCGAGACGGCCCGGCACGGCGAGACCGCAACACGCGGCGAGACCGCAACGCACGGCGGGACAGCCGGGCACGGCGGCACGGCCGGGCGGGACACGACGGTTCCGCGGGCCGGCGGGGCGCTTCCGCGGGACGAGAAGGCGCGGCGAGGGCAGGCAGCGGCCGGACCGCTCCCGGCACCGGCCACCTTGCTGCGACGCGCGCACCGTACGGTTCCGCGGGCCCGGGTGGTCAGGCGGCACCCGGCACTGGCGGTGGTGGTCGGCGCGGTCGCGCTCGCGGCGGCCGCGGTGCTGGTCAGTCCGGCGTCGGCGCCCAGCGCCCTGCAGAGCCAGTTGCAGGCCGGGGCGAAGTACGAGGCGACGCTCGCCGGGAAGGGCGGCGGGGACGCCCACTTGGCCGCGCCCCACGGCTCGTCCGATACGGCGGCGGACCCGGCGTCTCCCCCGGCCCCGGTGCCCGCGCCTCCCGCCGACCCGGGCTCGTCGGCGCCGGCCGAGCGGTCCCCCTCCGCGGCTCCCTCCCTCGCGCCCGGCACGGTCGACGGCAGCGACATCACCATGATCGGCGACTCGATCACGCTGGGCTCCGCGCAGGATCTGCACCGGGTGCTGCCCGGCATCCAGCTCTACGCCCAGGTCGGGCGGATGATGGAGGACGCCCCCGACATCTGCGCGCAGCTCCTGGCCCAGCACCGGCTGCGCGGCACCGTCGTGCTGGCGCTCGGCACCAACGCGACGTTCAGCACGCAGGACGTGGACCACGTCCGCGCCGTGGTCGGCGACCGCCGGATCGTACTGACCACCGTACGCGGGCCGTTCCCGTGGCAGGACAGCGTCAACAGCGCGGTGCGCGACTACCACGCCGACCACCCCGAAGTGCTCCTGGACGACTGGTACTCCACCGTCGCCACCCATCTGGGCCTGCTGTGGATCGACCACGTCCACCCGCGCGGCGGCGCCGGCACCACGCTGTTCGCGACCAGCCTCGCCGACACCCTGACCGCCGGCGACTCCTGACGGCGACATGCTGGGGCGGGTGCGGGTGCGGGTCAGTGCAGGCAGATGCCCAGCACGCAGGGCGGCTTGCCGGACGGGGTGGTGGGGGGCGCGGAAGTCGGGGTGCCGGTGGGCGACGCGGACTGCGGTGCGGACGTACCGGTGCTGGGGGTGGTGACGCTGCCGGAGGCCGTGGTGCCCGCTGCCCGGGGTGTGGCGGGGGCGGAGGAGGCGGAGGTGCCGGGGCCTGCGGCGGGCGGGCGGCCGGCCGAGGTGCGGGGGTGCCCGGTGGAGGGGCTGCGGGGCGGCGCGCTGGAGGCGGGCGCGGCGGCGCCCGGCGCCGAAGTGCCGTGCGGCGAGGGGTCGTCCGGGACGGACGCGGCGGGCGGGGTCGAGGAGGAGCCGGCGGATATGACCGCCGCGGCTATGCCGCCCCCGACGAGTGCGAACGCGGCGACGACCGCGGCGCGGCGGCGGTTTCTGCGGCGCCGCTCGTCGAGCGGTTCCGGACCGGTGCCCGGGGCCGGCCGCGGGCCGGCGCCGGACGTGCGGGCCGGGGAGGTCGCGGAGACCTCGGGCGCTCCAGCCGGGTCGGGCCGCTCCGGGGGCAGCGCCACCTTGGCCGAGGGCGGGCCGGCCGGGGAGGCGTCGGCGGAAGGCGCGTCCGGGCGCGGCGCCGTCGGCTCCGCGGTGGCGGACCCGCGTGACGCCGGGGGCGGTTCGCGGTCGCGGTCGTATGGCGTCTCGGGCGCTGACGTCTCGGGTGCCTCGGGGACGGCCGGGATCGACACCGTCGGCGCCTCGGGGGCGGGCGCGCCGTCCGGCTCCGCCGCGAGGTCGTCCACGGGTTCGCCGTCCTCGGGCGGCAGGTCGGCCGGTGCCCGCCCGGCCGGGCCGCGCGGGTCGATGTCGGGCGCGTAGGCACCGCAACCCGGGCACATGAAGGCGCCGTTGAGGGTACGCCGGCAGGTCGAGCAGTAGTCCATCCGCGGGTCGTCCGCGTCGTCCGCCGCACGACCCGGACGAGTCGCCGGTGTGCTCATTGGCCCCGCTCCTCTCTCCGGGCTCCCGTTTCCCATGGGCCGCAAGGCTAGTTCACCGCGAGCCGTGCTCCGGGGGCGGGGCGGATGCCCGCCCCCGGCGCTTCCCGTCCAGTTGGGGCGGCGCGGCCCGAACACCGAGCGGGGTGCGGAGAGTTGGCGCCGTCGCCGCGCGGTCACGGGGAGGCGTCGCCGGCCCGCGTCGGGCTCGTCCGGTCGCCGGTCTCCGCCGTACGGAGGGCGTCCGGCGCCTGGTCCGGGAGGTCCGGCTCGTCCTGGTCGTCCGGCGGGTCCGGGAGGTTCCGGCCGAGGCGGGCGAGCGGGGAGCAGGCGAAGTACAGCGGGGAGAGGGTCATCGCGGCGGCGGTCGCCAGCAGCGCGGCGCGCAGCCCGTAGCGGGCGGCGAGACCGCCACCGGTCAGGGAGCCGAACGGGCCCAGGCCCATGCCGACGACGTTGATGGTCGCGACCACGCGGCCCTGGAGCCGTAGCGGTGTGACGGCCTGCCGGACGGCGGTGGTGGTCACGTTGACGAGCTGGCTGAAGGCGCCGTAGACGAAGTTGATCGCCATGAGGGCGCCGAGGGTGGCGGCGCCGGAGCCGTGGAGCGCGGGCACGCAGAGCATCGCGCCGTCGGCGAGCGCGGCCGCGCCGACGAGCACCACGCCGTATCCGATCCTGGCCGGCAGCCGGGCGGACAGCGCGGAGCCCACCAGCGCGCCCGGGCCGGTCGCCGCGAGCACCAGGCCGACCGCGCCGCCCGACAGGTGCAGCGCGCGCGGCAGGAACAGCAGGTACACGGTCATCAGGGCGGCGAAGGAGAACTGGAAGAGGCCCGACGCCGTGCCCACGGCCCGCAGCGCGGGGTCGCCGGCGACGAGCCGCAGTCCGTCGCGGATCTGCCACCACAGGCCGGCCGCGGGCTCGGACACCGGCTCGGACGTCGGTTCGGACCCGGGTACGGGCACGGACGCGGGCACGGATACGGATACGGGCTTGGCCCGCGCTGGTCGCGGCTCGGGGCGCCGGATGCGGCGGATCGACAGGGCGGACAGCGCGAAGAAGAACACGCAGCCCGCGACCGCGACCGGAGCGGACAGCAGCGACACCAGCCCGCCGCCGAGCGCGGGCCCGCCGATCTGGGCGGCGGACCGGCTGCCCTCCAGCGCGCTGTTGCCCTCGGTGAGCCGGTCGCGCGGCACCAGCCGTACGAGCGTGGCCTGGTACGCCACGTCGAAGCACGCCGACAGGGACCCGGTGAGGAACGCGACGACGAGCAGCAGCGGAAGGCCGAGGCCGCCGAAGAGGTACGCCAGCGGGACCGCGGCCAGTACCGCGGCGCGGCCGAGGTCGGCGAGGACCATGAACCGGCGGGACCGCCGGCGGTCCACCCACACGCCGATCAGCAGCGAGAAGAGCAGGATCGGCGCCTGCTCGACGGCACGCAGGGCGCCGAGCCGGCCGGGGCCCGAGTGGAGTGCCACCACGGCGAGGAGCGGCAGGATCGTCCGGCCGGCCTGCTCGCCGAGTTGGGAAGCGGTCTCGCCCGCCCAGAACCTGCGGAAGTCGGCGTCCCGCCAGAGGGAGGAACGCGAAGAGCGGGAGGAACGGGGAGAGGGTGTCCCAACTGCGGTCGGCACGAGTGCCCCTTGGGTAGCGGAGAGCGGCGCCGGCTCCGGGGCGCGCGGGTGCGGCCCGCCGGGAACCGGGCAGGGAAAGGCTCGCTGTGCCGCTCTTCGACTTCAGGGGCAGCACGCGATGACGGGTCGGATACGACCTACGGCGTCAGCGCGCGCTTCGGTGACCGGGCACCTCAACTCTCCTTCGTGGACGACCGGCTCATCGTAGCGGCGGGCCTTCCGCCCGGCGCGGGCATTTTCTGCTCCGCCCGGGCACGTCCGCTCGGCGCGGGCTTTTTCCGCCCCGGGCGGGTCGGTCCGCCGCGGCCGGGCGCGGCGGACCGAGGATGCGCCCCATGGTCACCAAGAACTTCGCCGCCGCGTTCATCACGTTCTTCTCCGTCGTGGGGCCGCCCAAGGTGCTGCTGTCGTTCGCGCACCTGGCGCGGGTGCACGACCGGAGGCGGCTGCGGCTGATCGCACTGCTGTCGTCGGCGGTGGCGGTCGCGGTGGGCGCGCTCGCCGGGTTCACCGCGCCCTGGCTGCTGGAGCTGTTCCACATCTCCCCGCCCGCGCTCCAGTTGGCCGGCGGCGCGATCTTCTTCATCTACGCGATCAGCCTCGTGCTCGGCGTGCAACTCGGCCCCGACGGGCCGCAGGAGGACCACCCCGACGTGGTGAGCGGGCTCAGGGCGCTGCTGATGCCGTTCGTGGTGAGCCCGCTGGCGCTCACCGCGATCCTCATCGAGGCGTCCGAGCGCGACTCGTGGACCTGGCGCGGCACCGTCGTCGGCGCGTACGACACCGTGATCGTGCTCGACCTCGCCTGCGTGATCGTGCTCGCGCCGCTCCTGCGCCGGACCCACCACACCATCACCGAACTCCTCAGCCGCCTGCTCGGCCTGCTGCTCGCCGCGGTCGGCGTCGACGTGATGCTCGACGGCCTGTCGGCGCTCGGCGTCCCCGGGTTGGGCCGCGGCGGACACTGATCCCGCGGGTCCGCGGGGGTCCGCGGGGCTCCGTCGGCGTCGGCGGGGACCCTGCCCAGCCGCTCGACGGCGCCCTGCCTCACTCGATGGAGTCAAGTGCCGGGACGATGGTGGCGAACGCCTGGGCGGTCAGTTCGGCGGGGTCCTGAGCGCCGTCGCTGTCGCTCCACCGCCGCAGCACGGTGTCGAAAGCGGTGAGCGCCATCCCGGCAGCCAGCCGCGGGTACAGATCGGTGTCGGGATCGAGCCCCAGGCGCTGCGCCAACTCCGCCGCCAAGTCGTCGCGCCACTGGTCCTGGCGCTCCAGGAAGCGTGCGCGCAGGGCGGGGGTGCGCAGGATCAGCTGAACCACGCGCAGTGCCCTGTCGAAATGGTCGGCGCAGGCGGCCACGGGGACCCAGACCGTGTGCCGCAGGGCCACGGAGGGCCGCTCGTCGATGGGGCGAGACGCCAGCTCCGCGCGCATGCCGCTGCCCATGTCGGCCAGGAACCGGACGACCACGTCTTCCTTGGAGGCGAAGTACCGGAAGAACGTTCGCTTGGACACGCCGGCGGTGGCCGCGATCTCGTCGATGGTGACCGCGTCGAACCCCTTCAACGCCAGTAGTCGCAGCGCCGCTTCGCTCAGCTCGTCGGAGACGAGCTGGCGCTTGCGCTGGGCCATGGTGACTTCAGGGCGGGAGTTCACCGTCCGATCCTATCGCCACGCCATCCATGACACCCGGTACCTTCTTGACACCGAGTGCCATAGAAGGCAGCGTGTGCCGTATGAGGAAGAACCAGCGCTGGACCGCCCACCAGATCCCGGACCAGGCCAAGCGGGTGTTCGTCGTCACCGGTGCCAACAGCGGCCTCGGCCTGGCGACCGCCCGGGCACTCGCCCGCAAGGGCGGGCACGTGATCCTCGCGGTGCGCGACGAGGCGAAAGGCCGCCTGGCCGCCGCGGAGATCACCGCTGAGCAGCCTGACGCCACCCTTGAGGTGCGCCGCCTCGACCTGGCCGATCTCGATTCGGTCCGAGCATTCGCCGATCGGCTACGCGGCGATCACCCGCGGCTGGACGTGCTCGTCAACAACGCCGGAGTGATGGCGCCGCCCCGCTCACTGAGCGCCCAAGGCCACGAGTTGCAGTTCGCCAGCAACCACCTCGGCCACTTCGCGCTCACCGGTCTGCTGCTCGACCTGCTGACCGAGGGCGACGACCCCCGCGTGGTCACGGTGAGTTCGACCAACCACCGGCAGGGGCACCTCCACGTCGACGACCTCTCCGGCGAGCGCACGTACTCGCCCATGGGGTTCTACAACCAGTCGAAGTTCGCCAACGCCGTCTTCGGACGGGAACTCCACCGGAGGCTCGCCGCGGCCGGCAGCCCGGTGCGCAGCCTGCTCGCCCACCCCGGCTACACCTCCACCAACCTCCAGACGAGTGCGCCCGTCAACAGGGTGAAGGTGTTGTTCGGCCACGTCCTCGCCCCGCTTGCCCAGCCCCCGGACCGGGGTGCGCTGCCCCAGCTGTACGCGGCCACCGCCCCGGACGTGAAAGGCGGCGAGTTCATCGGGCCGGACGGCTTCGCCGAGTTGCGCGGCGGCCCGACACGAGTGCGGTTGTCCCCCGCGGCAGCCGATCCCCGGACCGGCCGCCGTCTGTGGGAACTGTCGGAGCGGCTCACCGACGTACGGTTCCTGTTTCCGACCTGCTGACTGACGATCGCGTCGGCGAGATCGAAGAAGGCGTCGACGACGATGTCCCGGCGCTCGTATGGGGTGACGGCTCCCCCCTTGCTCCCGCAGCCGCTCGTGCTACTCCTGCCGTTCCTGTTGTTCCTGCTGCTCCTGCTGTTCCTGGGCGAGCAGGTCGAAGGCTTGCGCGCCGTCGAGGGATTCGCGGATGAGGTCGGCGTGGCCGGCGTGGCGAGCCTGCTCCTCGATCAGGTGGAGCAGAATCCAACGGGCGCTGCGCTTGCCGTCCTTGGGGAACCAGGGGGCCTCGGGCAGCGCGACGAGCACGTCGAGGGTGGGGAGTTCGGCGATGGCCGCGCGGGTCGCGTGGCCCACCGCGTCGAGCTCGGCGAGGACGCCGGCCAGGGTCTCGCCGGGCAGCAGCTGGAACTCCGCCTGCCAGTCGGCGGCCGGGCCGGGGCCGGCCTGCGGGCGGCCCATCAGGATGACCTGGACCCAGTTGTGCTCGCAGTGTGCCGCGTGTTTGACCAGGCCGCCGAGCGCCATCGCGCTCGCGCTGGGGTGCGCGGCGGCCTGCTCGTCGGTCAGCCCGCGGACCGCGCGGCGCAGCCCGCCGCGCTGCGCGTCCAGGAAGGCCAGCAGTGCGTCCCGCTCGTCGGTCTCCGCGTTCACCAGGCTCGGCATGGGGTTCCCTTCGGTCCGTCTCCGGTGCCGTTCGTCTTGACACTCTCGACCCTAGGAGCCGATGCGGTCAGGTACGGTCCGCGATCGCCCGCGGGTCAGCGGGGGCGACGCGGGCGGGGGAAATCGCCGTCGAGGACGCGGGGGGCGATGCCGCCAAGACCCGTATCCCGGTCGGCGCACCGGTCGCCGTCGCCGACGTCAGCCGCATCGGCAGCAGCCTGGGCTACAGGAGCCAGTGGCGAGACGAGCGAGCCGTAACCAGTGGCGGCCCAGACGCTCTCGCCCGCGGCTCAGCGCGGGCGACGCGGGCGGGGAAAGTCGCCGCCGAGGACGCGGGGGGCGATGCCGCCAAGACCCGTATCCCGGTCGACGGACCGGTCGCCGTCCCCGGCGTCAGCCGCATCGGCAGCGGCCCGGGCTACAGGAGCCAGTGGCGAGACGAGCGAGCCGTAACCAGTGGCGGCCCAGACGCTCTCGCCCGCGGCTCAGCGGGGGCGACGCGGGCGGGGAAAGTCGCCGTCGAGGACGCGGGGGGCGATGCCGCCAAGACCCGTATCCCGGTCGACGGACCGGTCGCAATCGCCGGCGTCAGCCGCATCGGCGGCAGCCCGGGCTACAGGAGCCGGTGGCGGGACGAGCGAGCCGTAACCAGTGGCGGCCCAGACGCTCTCGCCCGCGGGCACCTCGAAGTACGGGACGCGGCGGCCGTCGGTGGCGGTGTCGGTGAGCACCTCCGGGGCGCGGTGCTGCTCGACGGCCGTGGCGCACTCCGCGCAGGCGGCGACCCGCAGCGTGTCGCGGCGGCCGAGCGGCCGCCAGACGAGGCGGCGGGCGGCCCGGCCGTGCAGCGGGTCGAAGAAGCAGAGCGGTAGTGCGTCGAAGCGGCCGTCGAACGCGTCGCGGCCCTCGGTGACCAGGGCGAGCACGCCCGCGAGGTCGGGGATGCCACGGGCGCCGTCCAGCACCTTGCCGGCGGCCGCGTAGGCGTCGAGCGCGCGGGCGAGGCCGGGCCGGGAACCGGCGTCGGCGTCCTCGACCGCCTCGCCGAGCGCGATCACCTCGGCCTCGGCGCGGCGCCGGAGCGCGGCCTCGTCGGCGACCTCCTCGGCCGCGAACACCTCCCGCGGGAAGGCGAACGGCGAGGCGCGGCGGGCCATGGAGCGTCGCCGCAGCAGCCAACCGGCTCCGCCGCCCAGCACCACGACGGCGGCCACGACGAGCAGCCACACCACCGCGCCCGGCCCGGAACCGGCCGAACCACCCTTGCCGTGCTCGGCCTTCGCCGTGGTCGGGGGGCCACCGATGTCGGCGGTGGCCTGGTCGTACGCCTTCTTGCCGTCGCCGCTCGCGATCAGGTCGATGGCCTTCGCGACACGGTCGGCGAGGCCCGCGCTCTTCATGTCGTCCATCAGGCCGACCGCACTGGCCGCGTCCATGACCTGATGCGTGTCGTCGGGCCACTCCTGGCCGGTCAGCGTGTCGCCGAACTCGCCGTCCATGGTGATCAGGATGAGGTTGCCCATCCCCAGCCGGTCGTGCAGCACCCCCTGGAGCACCGTGGAGTCGCCGTCGAACGCGTCGCCCTTCACCAGGGGTACCAGCGCCACCTTGATCGGCAGGTGCGTCCTGCCGATCCGCGCGACCAGTTGCTTCTGCCGCGCGGGCGGCACCGCGCCCGCGTACGCCGGGTCGACGTACACCGGGGAGGCTTTCAGCGCGTCCGCGATCCGCTGCCCCGCCGTGCCCCCGGTGGCGGGCGCGCCGAGCCGGACCGGCGCGTGGACCTGTGATCGCGCCTGTGCCTGCGACTGCGCCTGAGTCCGGGCCGGCGCCTGCGCGGCACCGGCGGGCGCCGCGGCCACGAACAGCCCGCACAGGGTCGACAGCCCTGCCAGCAGGGCGAGTACGGCGCCCCGAACCGTCCCGTGGAGTGCGGGCGACGGCAGCACGGGGGGATGGTGGCTACTGGACATGGGTGTACTCCCTCGTGCCGGCGATCAGCCGGGCGATCCCGTCGCGTGCGGTGGGCAACGGACCCGGGGCTTCCTCGTACGGCCGCCAACTCCCGTGCGGGCCGGGCAGGAAGAGCCGTCGGCGGTCGAGCGCGTCCGGCCCGCGGGACGCGGCGGCGCGGCAGCCGTCGCAGCGGCGGCCGGCGCGGGCGGCGGCGCGCCGGGCGGACGGGACGCGGTCGCTCGGCCCGGCGGCGTCGGTGGCCGCGCCGCCGGTGGCCGCGGCGCCGTGCAGCGGGTTGACGGCGCAGCAGTGCAAGTACGGACGTCCGGCGAGCGCCGCCAGGCCCGCCTGCGCGAGCACCGTCGCGGCGGCCGACTCCGCGGCCCGCGCGCCCGCGTCGCGTCCGTCGCCGTCATGACCGTCGCCCCCACGACCGTCGCCGTCACCGTCGTGGTCGCCGAGGAGCAGCATCGCCGTGTCGAGGCAGTCCCAGGCGGTGTCGCGGTGCGGGGCGTCCGGGGCGGCGGCCGCGAACCGCGTTGCCAGGGCGTCCGTTTCGCGCCGGGCGGCCTGCGCAAGGTAGGCGGTCGAGGCCCGCGAGGGCGGCTCGGCGACCGCCGCACGACGGGGCCCGCGCCGCGCGCGCCGTCGGAGCGCGGCGCCCGTGCCGGTGCCCGCGGCGGTGAGGCCGACCAGGACGGCCGCGCCGAACGCGCCGACGAACAGCCCCGGGAAGAAGTCGCCGTGGAAGAGCCCCGGCAGCTTGTGGGCGGAGACCGCCTCGGGGGGCTGGTCCGGGCCGGAGGACGGATCGGCGGCGGCGTGCGGGACCTTGGCGATGTACGCCATGAGCTGGTCCAGGCGGTCGCCGAGGTGGTTGTCGTCGGAGGCGTCGTCCGAGCGGTCGTAGGCGATGGCCATCGGCAGGTCGAGGGTGAGGCGGAGGTCGTCGAGCGGGAGGCCGTAGTCGTAGACGTCGATGTCGCCGCTGAGCGGGTCCGCGACGACGTAGAGTCCGCCGCTGCCCTTGCCGGCGTCGGTGCCGGGGGCGCCGCCGCCGTCGGCCGCGAGGCGGGCGTGCAACGCGGTCACGAACGCCTCGGAGTCGCCGGCCGACTCGTCGTCCGGCAGTTGGGGCACCACGGCGAGCCGGATCGGCCCGGTGCGGAACGCGGCGATCTTGCGGCGGAGTTCGGCGAGCCGGGCCGCGTCGAGCACCTGCGGACTCTCCGGGTCGGTGTAGACGGCGCCCTGCCGCAGGCCGGCCGCGACCCGGTCCACCCGGGCGGTGAGGTCGGCGCGGGTCGGCGGCGAGGCGGCGCTGTCGGTGGTCTGGTCGAAGAGCTGGGGCGCCAGGAGCACGATGCCGAGGACCAGCAGCAGCGCGGCGGCCGACTCAGGCAGCAGCGCCCGGACGCGCCCGCCGCGCACCGTACGGTCCTCGGCGCCGCGGCTGTCCTTGGCGCCCTTGGCGCCCTTGCGCGTGGACCGGCCGGCGGGCTTGCCGGGGGGACGGCCGCCCTTGGCGAGGGTGACGCCCGCGCCACCGCCACCACCTACGCCACCACCCGCACCACCGCCACCGACCGCTCCCCTGGCACGCGTACGACGCCGGCGGGCCCGTAGGAACCAGCCGATCAGCAGCACGGACAGCGGGAGGCAGGTCAGCGCGATGCCGGTGAGGAAGGACTGGTTGGCGCGGTCGGTGCTGTCGATGTAGTCGGGGGCGACCTCGCGGCCGGTGTTGCCGTACTTCTTCTCCAACTGGTCGGCGCGGTGCGCGGCCCGCGCCGGGCCGGAGGCGATCGCCTCGGTGAACACGCGGAAGGAGCGCAGCGGCCCCGCGTCGTACGGCAGCGCGTACAGCGCGATGGTCCGTGCGTCGTCGGCGGGGGCGCGGACGCCGAACGCCTTGGCGGCGGCGACGCCCATGTCGTCCACCTCGACGTAGAGCCCGTCGCGGCCGAGCCGGTCGTGGACGGTGCCCAGCAGGGCGTCGCCGGAGCCGCCGTGGTCGGGCAGGACCAGGACGTACGTCGGCACGCCGGTCGTCTTCGCCAGCGCCGCGAAGGCGGGGGCGGTGGACCGCGGGACGACGCGCGGCAGTTGGTCGGTGACGTACACCGGGTCGGCGCGCAGCGCGGCGGCGAGCCGGACGGACTGCGACACGGGCGGCGCCGCGCTGCCCTCGTCCGATCCCGTGCCGGACCCGGAACCGCTGTCCGGTGCCGCGCTGGCGCCGCCGGCACCGCACAGGAGCAGCAGCACGCCGAGGACGGCCAGGATCAGCGCGGCTGCCCGCGTCGGCGCGCCCCCGCGCGGCGATCGGCGCGCGTCCGCTCCGCTCGTGTCCCCCATGGCCGTCTCCCCGTCGTGCCTGTACCCACCCACGACTGTAGTTCCCGGCACCGACAGCGCCCCGCCGGGCCGCGCGACCGTCCCGCCACCCCTCCCCGACGCCCCGCCGCCACCCGGCTCGCGGCCCGCCGCGCCGCCCCCAGCCCGCACTCGCCATGCACCCGCCAATCCTCGGACGTTCAGGGCGAGTTGGCCGACGCGTGCTGGTGCGGGTGATACCGGTGGGGCTAGGGTCATGGCTGCCCGAGCCCGCCACAGGACTGCGCACGTGGCCGGGGTCGGTCCGCCGAGCCGCGCTCCGACCACCTTGGGGGTTCCTGTGACCGCAACCGCACTGCGCCGCCGCGCGACCGCGCTGCTGATCGCCACCGCCGCAGCCACCGCGCTGGGTTCCGCGACCGCGCACGCCGACGACTCGCCCGGCGGGTGGGTGGCGGCGGGCAGTTCGACGGTGAACTCGCTCACCGGCGGCGAGGGCATCGCCAGCCGGGCGGACGGCTCGCTGCTCACCCGGGGCCTGGGCTCGGTGCCGCTGCGGCTGCGGGTCCAGGGCTGGAACCACGTCGGCGACCCGGACATCGCGAACGGCTACGTCTTCGACGCCTACCAGGGCGGCGACGACGCCACCTCCAAGCTCTTCGAGGTCACCACGCCGGGCGGCCAGTCGTACGACTACACCCACCCGCTGGACTCCGGCGAGGCGCTCAACAACTCCTTCGCCGCGGTCTCCCCCGACGCCCAGTGGCTGGTGGAGGGCGAGTGGAACACCGAGACCCGGTTGCAGGTCTTCCCCGCACCGCTGACCAACCCGTCCACGCCGAGCACCGGCGGCACCCTCGCCCAGGCCGGGCAGATCACCCTCGACCGCAGCGTCTCGGACATCCAGGGCTGCGACTTCGTCTCCGCGACCCGGCTGGTCTGCGCCTCCGACGACGCCACGAAGGACGTCCTCCAGGTCGACCTGCCGCACGCGCTGGACGGCACCCCGGTCACCGGGCAGGTCAGCACGCTCTTCCAGATCCCGCAGAGCAGCATCTGCTCGGGCACCTTCGAGGCCGAGGGCGTCGACTACGACCCGTCCGCCAAGCTGCTGCGGGTGGAGATCGTGCCGCCGAGCGTGTGCGAGGTCGCCACCACGATCTACGCCTACCGGCCGACGACCGGCTGACCTGATCATCGGCTGACCGGCGGGCGATCCGGCCGACCCGCGGGCCGTTCGCCCCTACCCGAGCCGCAGGTGCCGGGCCGGATCGAGGAGTACGCGGCCGCCGATCTCGATGCTGCCGTCGGCGCCGGGCGCCCAGAGGATAAGGGCCCCCCGCGCCACCCAGACGGTCAGGGCCCGTTG
>NZ_JBFBIV010000144.1:0-14666 GCF_040702025.1 Streptomyces sp. NPDC088194
GCCGCCGGGCGGTCCGGCCGCGGTGTCGTCGGCTGCCGCACCGCCCTCGGGTGCGGACGCGCGGTCGGCGTCGGAGCCGGCCGCAGGTGCGGGCTCGGGTGCGGGTTCGGCGGGCACACCGGACCTCCGGGAATCGGTGCAGCGGTACGTGACGCCGACATGCTAAGCACGCGGTGGCACGCCCACCCACCTGCACAAAGGCCGGGAGCCCACAATTCCCCCGCAGTTCACCCGCGCGTCACCGTAAGGGTGCCCTTACCGACCTTCGCGGCTCGGCGCGGGCCCGGGTGACGTCACTTGCAGTACGGCACGACCGCCAGGTTCTGCACGTAGCGCGCGGAGACGTAGCCGGCGCGGCCGTTGCCCAGCTTGTACCAGAGCTTGTTGCCCTCGACGTTCTGGCCGACGACCTTGCAGTGCAGCCAGATCACGGTGCCGGGCTGGAACGAGCCCAGGGAACGCGAGTTGGACGTGGCCATCTCGCGGATGGTCAGCGGGAGACGCGAGATGACCTTGCCCTGCGGCTCGGCGGCGGCCTGCGCCTGCTGGCCGTCGGACGTCGGAGCGGCGGCGCTGGTGCCGGCGGCGGGCGTCGAACCCTGCGCGCCCTGTGCGCCCTGTGCGTCCTGTGCGTCCTGCGCGGGCGCGGCCGGGGCGGCGGCCGTGCCGGTGTCCGTACCCGTGCCGGGCTTGGGGTCCGCCGCGTACGCGGACGTCGCGGCGAGCAGGCCCGAGCCCGCGATCAGCAGACCGGCGATACCGGCCGTGACACGGTGCTTGGCATGCGCTGAGTACATTGCTGCCTTCTTTCTGAAAGGTACTGCTCTCCCTCGTGCACCTCCTTCATGGCATGCCGTGCCGCCGAACCGGCCCAGGGAAACGGCTTGTCCACCCGGATGGAGTGTTATGCATCCCCCGGTTGGGTGGCGACGGGGTCGCGTGGCGTCACGTGCGGGGGCCTGGGTCGTTATGGCCCCCGCGTCCTGGGGCGCCGCCCGGCACACCTCGCCCGGCGCCCTCGCCCTCGGCTAACTACAGGTCAGCACGCCCGCGTTGTGCTTGGCGGTCAGTACCCGGTGGACGCTGTCGGCCACGTCGGCGCGGAACGAGGAGCTGGCCGTCATCCGGCTGAGCACCGCCGACGTCATCGGGGAGATGTCGCTGGGCTTCACGGTGAGGACCACGTCGCCGCCGGCCGCGACGAAGTCCACCGCGCGCTGGCCGGGGGTGCGGTCGGCGACCGCGACGGCGTTGCCGAGGTCGTCGGAGATGACCGCGCCCTTGAAGCCGAGCTTGCCGCGCAGCAGCGTGCGGATCACGGCGGGGGAGAAGGCGGCCTGGTTGTGCGGGTCGATCCGGGTGTAGATCGCCGAGGAGACCATCACGAACGGTGTGCCCGCCTGGATGCCGGCCCGGAAAGGCTGAAGGTACGGGTCGGTCGTCGTGGTGACGGAGTCGGTGACGCCCGCGGTGAAGTCGGTGTTGCCGCTGGCCCGGCCAAGACCCGGGAAGTGCTTGATGGTCGGCACGACCTTGGCCTGCAGCATGCCGCGCAGGAACGCGGTGCTGTGCGAGGCGACGGTCGACGGGTTCGTGCCGTACTCCCGGTCCAGCTTGCCGATCGGCGCGTTCACCGTCACCTGGTTCGGCGGGACGGTGTCCGCGACCGGCGCGAGGTTCATGTCGACCCCGGCGGCGGCCAGTTGGCGCCCCCACGTGGCCGCGTTGCTCTGTAGCGTCGACGTGGACCACGTGCCCTGGGTCACCGCGCTCGGGATCGTGCTGAAGCCCGGCCCGTTGAGCACCTGGACCTGGCCGCCCTCCTGGTCGGTGGAGACGAACATCCCCAGCGACACGCCCCGCACCGGCGAGGCGAGGGTGCGGACCTTCGCGGTGACCGCCTTCACGGCGGTGGCGCCCTCCGTGGTGTGGCCCTGGAGGAAGACCGAGCCGGTCTTGCCGGTCGTGATCGCCTGCGACTCGCTGGTGGTCAGCCCGGTGCTGGTGACCGACGTCATGAAGAGCTGGCCGACCCGCTGGGCGTTCGTCATCGCGTTGTACGCCCGGTCCACGCAGCTCGCGGGCGCGGCCGTGGTCGCCTTCGAGGTCGTCGACGCCGGCGGCACCACGGTGGCGCTGTGCGACGCGCTCGCCGAGGTGCTGCTCGACGTCGTCGGCGCACTGCTCGACTCGGACGCGGACGCGGACGTCGTGCCGGACGGTGTCGTCCCCGACGAGTTGTGGCCGTTCCCGCAGGCGGCCACGGCCACCAGCAGGCCCGCCGCGAGCGCCCCCTGGCGGACACGTGCGGCGTACGACGCTCTCTCGGCGGGGGAATGCTGCTGGTGCTTGCGCACTGCGGAACCTCACCTCATGGGGCCGGTCGACGGAACAAGCGATCCCCACCCATGTTCCCCCAGTGACGCCAGTTGTCTCCCGGCGGTTCCCCTGACGAGGGCCACGCGAGTGAAAACGGACAGCCGCCGCAGGCTTTGAGGGCCGCGGGGCGGTGGCTCGCGGGGGAGGTGCGGCACTTGCCCAGGGGCGGGGGAACGGCGCGAGCAACCCGCCACCGGCGGGTGGTCCGGGGCGGTCTTACGGGGCCGGCGGGGAGGTAGGGGCACCCGGCATCCGTTCGGAGCGGAGTGCCCGGTTCTCCAGGAAGCGGCGCTCCGCCGCTGTCGGGGCGAGCCGGAGGGCCTCGCGGTAGGCGGCGGCGGCCTCACGATGGCGGCCGAGCCTGCGCAGCAGATCCGCCCGGGTGGCGGGCAACAGGTGGTAGCCCCGCAGCGCGGGCACCTCCGCCAGCGCCTCGACCAGGGGCAGGCCCGCCGCGGGCCCGTCCGCCATCGCCACGGCCACCGCCCGGTTGAGCTCGACCACGGGCCCGGGCGCGAACCGGGCCAACTCCCCGTAGAGCAAGGCGATCTGCGGCCAGTCCGTATCGTCGGGGCGGGCCGCCGACGCGTGGCACGCGGCGATCGCGGCCTGCACCTGGTACGGCCCGGGGCGGCGTACCGCGAGCGCGGCGTCGAGAGTCGTCAGGCCCTCGTCGATCCGCCGCCGGTCCCAGCGGCCACGGTCCTGCTCCTCCAGCGGCACCAGGTCGCCGCGCGCGTCGGTACGGGCGGCGGCCCGCGCGTCGTGCAGCAGCATCAGCGCCAGCAGCCCGGCCGGCTCCGGGTCGTCCGGCAGCAGCCCCGCCAGCAGCCGTGCCAGCCGGATCGCCTCCGCGGTGACCCGGCGCTGGTCCAGCCCGTCCGCGCCGCCCGCGTACCCGGCGTTGAACAGCAGGTACAGCACCGCCAGTACGGCGCCGGTCCGCTCCGCAAGCACCTCGCGCGGCGGCACCCGGAACGGAATGCCCGCGTGCCGGATCTTGCCCTTCGCCCGGGTCAGCCGCTGCGCCATCGTCGACTCCGGCACCAGGAAGGCCCGGGCGATCTCCGCCGTGGTCAGCCCGGTCAGCGAGCGCAGCGTCAACGCGACCTGCGCGGCCCGCGGCAGCGCGGGGTGGCAGCAGGTGAAGATCAGCCGCAGCCGGTCGTCCGGGACCGCGTCCGCGTCCGCCGCCGCGGCCTGGCCGGCCACCACCTCCTCGGCCGGCTCCGCGACGTGCCGCGCGTCCGGTTCCAGCCGGGCCGCCTCGCGCAGCTTGCGCGCCTCGTTGGAGCGGCGGCGCAGCACGTCCAGCGCCCGGTGCCGGGCCGTGGTGGTCAGCCAGGCGCCCGGGCGGTCGGGCACGCCGTCGCGCGGCCAGCGTTCGAGGGCCCGTTCGAAGGCGTCCTGCGCGCACTCCTCCGCCAGGTCCCAGTCACCGGTCTGCCCGATCACGGCCGCGACGACCCGGCCCCACTCCTCGGGCCAGGCCGCCGCCACCGCCGCGCGGGCCGCGCGGGACCGGTCGGCCCCGTCAGCCCCGCCAGCCTCGTCGGTCCGGCCGGTCACTCCGTCCAGAACGGCCGCACCTCGATCATCCCGTACCGGGCCACCGGGTGTTTCGAGGCGACCTCGACCGCCTCGTCCAGGTCGGCGCACTCGATCACGTCGAAGCCCGCCATCTGCTCCTTCGTCTCGGCGTACGGGCCGTCGGTGAGCAGCAGGCCGTCGTCGCGGACGCGGACGGTCGTGGCGTCGGACGACTCGCGGGTCCGGTTGCCCATCAGGCGGATACCGCGGCGGTCCATCTCCTCCACCCACGGGGTGGCGTCCATCTGCTCGGGCGTCGCGTCGTATCCGTTGCCGTCGTGGCAGATCAGCAGCAGGTACTTCATGGCACATCTCCTTCGTGGCGCGGGCGCGGGGCCCGGCGGCCGTGTCGCGCGGGCGGGGTTCCGCCCGGTCACCCACACGACGAACGGCGGCGGCCCGTATCGACATCCGCCGCGACATTCGTGTCGAGTATCGCGTGACGAGCGGTGTCGCGTGCGCGTGACCGCGTCCACGTCCGCGTCCACGTCCGCGTCCACGTCCGCTTCCACGTCCGCTTCCACGTCCGCGTCCCGCGCGGTGCCTCACGTGGTCTTCGGCGCCGCCCACGGCAGGGTCGAGTGCCGGTGCGGGAGGAGGCCGACGGCCACCACGACCAGCAGGGCCGCCACGATCGGCAGCGGCACCGTCGGATGCCCGTGCACGATCAGCGCCGCGCCCGCCAGCGCCCCCAGGAACATGGTCAGCGCGGAAAGCAGCCGCCGCCCCGCCTTGCTGTCGACACCTCCGGCGAGCCGCGAGTCTGCCGCGATCCCGGTGAGCGTCATGGTCAGGACCGTGGTGGTCAGATCGGGTACCGCCAGACGGCGTACCACCGCGTTCTGCGAACCCATCGCGAGCCCGAGCAGCACCACCAGCACCGCCCGCTGCCCGCCGGTCGCGGGCAGGTCGAAGACCTCGGCCAGCGCCAGCGAGACCAGCACCAGCACCAGCTGGGCCACCGTGGCGACCAGCAGCAGCCGCGCCCGGTGCTCGGAGACCAGCCCGTACAGCCGCCCGCCGATCACCGCGCCCGCCACGAACGCGACCAGCGCCAGCACCGACGCGAGGATCGAGAAGCCCTTGGCACCGGCCAGCGAGAAGGCCAGGAACACCACGTTTCCGGTCATGTTGGCCACGAAGACCCGGCCCAGCGCGAGATAGCTGAACGCGTCCACCAGGCCGGTCACCAGGGTCAGTACGAGCAGCAGCGGCGGCAGCGGTCCGTGCGGACCGGTGCGTGGCGGCGCGACGATCGCACGGATCTGACGGAGCGTGGTGTGCACGGCGTGAATCCTCCCGGGAGGCGTACCCGGCGCCCGCCGGGACAGACGGATCACGCGGGCGATGGCGATCCCCAGCATGGTGGCCGCCTCGACCCGCCGGAAGTGGCGAGCGCGCGTGTTGTGGTCGCCGATGTGAAACTGACCGGCAAGGAGGTGATCTTCCATGGCGACGTCCGCCCCGGACCCGTCCCCGACCGACGGCCCCACCATCACCACCGACGTGCCGGCGAGACTCGACCGGCTGCCGTGGTCGCGCTGGCACTGGATGATCGTGATCGGCCTCGGCACCGTGTGGATTCTCGACGGGCTGGAAGTCACGATCGTCGGCAACATCGCCGGCCGCCTGTCGGAACCGGGCTCCGGTCTGTCCGTCACCTCGTCGGAGATCACCGGACTCGCCGCCGCCCTGTACGTGACCGGCGCGTGCGTCGGCGCGCTCTTCTTCGGCTGGCTCACGGACCGGTTCGGCCGCAGGAAGCTCTTCATGGTCACCCTCGCGGTGTACCTGGGCGCCACCGCGATGACCGCGCTGTCCTTCGCGCCGTGGTGGTTCTTCACCTTCCGCTTCCTGACCGGCTTCGGCATCGGCGGCGAGTACGCGGCGATCAACTCGGCGATCGACGAGCTGATCCCGTCGAAGTACCGCGGCCGGGTGGACCTGACCATCAACGGCAGTTACTGGTTCGGCGCGATCGGCGGCTCGCTGCTGTCCATCGTCGCGTTGAACACGAGCATCTTCCCCAAGGACATCGGCTGGCGCGTCACCTTCGCGCTGGGCGTGGTGCTCGGCCTGGTCATCCTGCTGGTGCGCCGGCACGTGCCGGAGAGCCCGCGCTGGCAGTTCATCCACGGCTACGGCGACGAGGCGAACGAGCTCGTCGGCCAGGTCGAGAAGCGGGTCGAGGCGGAGAAGGGCACCCGACTGCCGCCCGCCGACCGCGAGATGACCATCCACCAGCGCAGGAGCATCGGCTTCGGCCTGATCGCCAGGACCGTGTTCCTGAAGTACCCCAAGCGCGCGACGCTCGGCCTGTCCCTCTTCATCGGCCAGGCGTTCCTCTACAACGCCATCACCTTCGGCTTCGGCGCGATCCTGATCAAGTTCTACGGTGTCAACTCCGGCCACACCGGCTACTACTTCGCGGTGATCGCGGCCGGCAACCTGTTCGGCGCGGTGCTGCTCAGCCCGCTCTTCGACATCGTCGGCCGGCGGATCATGATCAGCGGGACGTATCTGCTGTCGGGCCTGCTGCTCTTCGGTACCGCGTGGCTCTTCAACCGCGGCTCGCTGGACGCCACCACGCTCACCGCGTGCTGGTGCGTGGTGCTCTTCTTCGCCTCGGCCGGCGCCAGCAGCGCGTACCTCACGGTGTCGGAGATCTTCCCGATGGAGACCCGGGCGATGGCGATCGCCTTCTTCTACGCCATCGGTACGGCGGCCGGCGGCATCACCGGCCCGCTGGTCTTCTCCGACCTCACCTCCTCCGGGAAGGTCGGCGACACGGTGCTGGCGTTCTGCATCGGCGCGGCCCTGATGTGCGCGGGCGGCCTGGTCGCGGCGGTCTTCGCGGTCAACGCCGAGCAGAAGTCCCTGGAGGACATCGCCACACCGCTGTCCTCCGCGGGCCCGGCCACGCCGACGTCCACCGCCGGGCCGAAGCCGTCGCACGGCGCGGCCTGACCCGGCCCGGCTCCGTCCGAGGCCCCGTCCGACCTGACCGCCTGACTCGATTCCGCCTGACCTGACCTGATCGGCCGGGTCCGTACGGACGCGCGGCCACACCTGCGCGGCTACTCCTGCGGGGCCTCCTGCCCGACCGGCAGCAGGCCCCGCTCGCCGAACACCTTCTTCGCCACGAACGTGGCGTTCAGCGCCTTCGGGAAGCCGCAGTACCCGGCGGAGTGCAGCAGTGCCTCGACGATCTCCTCTGGGGTGAGGCCGACGTTGAGCGCGGCGTTGATGTGCACGTCGAGCTGTGGCTCGCAGCCGCCGAGCGCGGTGAGCATGCCGAGCGTGACGAGTTGCCGGTCGCGGGGCGCCAGTTGGGGACGGCAGTAGATCTCACCGAAGCCCCAGGCGACCACCTGGTGGCCGAGTTCGGGGGAGATGTCCCCGAGCGAGTCGATCACCTTGCGGCCGGCCTCGCCGTCGATCCGCGACAGCGTCTCCATCCCGCGCTCGAAGCGCGCCTCGCGGCTCTCGGCCGGGGCTTCGGCCGGCGGGTTCGTGGTCAGGGACGGGGACGGGGACGTGGTCGGGTTCGTGGCCGGGGACGCGGGCTTCGATCGGCTGTCGTGGTTCATGACCGGAAACCTAGGAGTTGGAGCACACTCCAGGTCAAGCGCAACACGGGAGCGCCGGAACCGGGGACGACCGGGAACTTCGTGCACGGTCCCTTGTGGGCGCGGTGGGCCCGTGCTAATTTCACGGCCAATCGAGCCCGTCGAATCAGTTCGATACTCGGCAGGTTGTCGAATCAGTTCGACGATCCGACTCGACGCCCGGTTCGCCGTACCGCCGGGCGCCACCCGCCGGGGCATCATCGGTCGAGCACCACCGGTCGAGCACGACCCCGTTCACCACCCGCTTTCACACGCCCTCACTCGCCCTCACCCCGTCGAGCAGCACCCAGGAGCCGGCCCATGACGGTCACCATCGCGGACGTGGCACGCCACGCCGGCGTGTCCCGCAGCACCGTCTCGTACGTGCTGAGCGGCAACCGGACCATCTCCGCGGAGACCACCAAGCGGGTCGAGCGCAGCATCAAGGCGCTCGGGTTCCGGCCGCACGCCGGGGCCCGCTCGATCCGCACCCGCCGCACCGGCGTGATCGCCATGGCGCTGCCGATGGTGTACGGCCCGCACAACCAGGTGCAGATGCCGTACGTGTGGGCCGCGTTGACCGCGGCCCAGGACTGCGGGCTGAAGGTGCTGATGCTCACCGACGACGACGGTGAGGCGGCGATCCGCGACACCGTCGCCGGCGCGCTCGTCGACGGGGTGATGCTGATGGAGGTGCAGCGCAGCGATCCGCGCGTCCCGCTGCTGAACGAGCTGAAGTGTCCGGCGGTGCTGGTCGGGACCCCGGACGACCCGCACGGACTGCCGCGCGCCGACTTCGACTTCGCACTGGCCGCACGGGCCTGCGCGGAGCACCTGCGGGAGGCCGGCCACACCTCGGTCGGTTACCTCGGGCAGGCACCGGAGGCGTTCGGCCGGGACGTGGCGTACGCGATCCACGCGCAGGAGAGCGTCACGCACGCGCTGCACTCGCGCGGGCAGCGCAGCGTGTGGGCGGCGTGCGAGCCCGCGCCCGGGGGAGTGGTGCGGGCGCTGGACGACCTGCTCGCCCGGCAGCCCGACCTGACCGCGCTGATCGTCTACAACGAGCGGGTGCTGCCGCTGGTGATGGACCGGCTGGCCGGGCTGGGCGCCCGGGTGCCGGCGGACATCTCGGTGATCGCGATCTGCACCGACGACGAGGCCGAGCGGTGCAGCCCGCCGCTGACCTCGGTGTCGCTGCCCGCGGAGGAACTGGCCCGGGCCGCGGTCCGGCTGCTGGCCCGCCGGATCGAGGGCGAGGAACTGCCGGGGGCGACCCTGCTGGCACCCGCGCTCAAGGTCAGGGCGAGTACCGGGCCCCGGCGCGACCGCGCCGTGGGGCCCTGGGGCGCGGCGCCCGATGTCCTGCCGGACGTGTCGCCGCGCGCGTCGGCGTCGCGTCTCCCGCCGGACGCCTCCTCGCACGTACCGCCGCACGACGCGGCGGGGTAGCGCCCGCCCCGCCCCCTCCCGGCCGCGCGCCGCCCGTACCGCACCGACCCGCTGCGGTCCCAGGGGCCGCGGCGCCGGGACCACCGCACCTCCGCACGATCGCGTCACTCCGTCACTCCGTCATCGCGTCACCTGTCCGTGCGTCACCGCACCACCGCCTCCGCCTCACCGCCTGCCGGTGACGTACCGGAAGCCGCCGGTCCGTCACCTTCGCCACTGTCGAATCAATTCGACACCTGTCACCCTCCCGCGTCCTCCTCGCGCCGCGCCCGGGCTCGCAACAGAGCCGCCGGCCGAGCCGCCGAACAGTCGAAAGGCA
Source organism: Streptomyces sp. NPDC088194 (assembly GCF_040702025.1). NCBI lineage: Bacteria > Bacillati > Actinomycetota > Actinomycetes > Kitasatosporales > Streptomycetaceae > Streptomyces > Streptomyces sp. NPDC088194. The sequence goes on from NZ_JBFBIV010000144.1 coordinate 9,349, forward strand.
CGTCATGAGCCGCACCGTCCGCCTTCCCCGTACCTCCCGCGCGTCGGCCGGACCAGGCACGCTGGCCGCGCTCACCGCCGCCGCGGCCCTGGTGCTCACCGCCTGCGGCACCGGCACCGGCTCCGGCGGGTCCGGCGGCGGCTCCGACACGCTCACCGAGATCGACTACTACGACGCCGCCCCGCAGAACACCCAACTCCCCGCGATCCTCGACGAGTGCGGCAAGCAGGTCGGCGTCACCATCAAGCACCAGCAGGTGCCGCGCGCCCAGTTCCTGCCCAGGCTGCTCCAGCAGGCGTCGGCTCGCTCGCTGCCCGACCTCGCCCTCGTCGACAACCCCGACCTCCAGCAACTCGCGGCCACCGGCGGCCTGGTGTCGCTGTCGAAGGCCGGATTGAGCACCGCCGGCCTGTACCCGTCGATCGTCCAGGCCGGCCAGTACCAGGGCCAGACGTACGGCATCGCGCCGGGCGTCAACGGGCTCGCGCTGTACTACAACACCGACGTGTTCAAGGCGGCCGGGCTCACCCCGCCCAAGACGTGGGACGAACTCACCTCGGACGCAAGGAAGTTGACGCACGGCTCGCGCTACGGAGTGGCGTTCAGCGCGGTCGGCACCGAGGAGGGCGCGTTCCAGTTCGAGCCGTTCTTCTGGACCGCGGGCGCCGACCTGAAGAAGCTCGACTCGCCGCAGGCCGAACAGGCGCTGACGCTGTGGCAGAAGCTGGTCTCGGCCGGGTCGGCGTCGAAGTCCGTGGTCACCTGGACCCAGGCCGACGTCAACGACCAGTTCGGCGCGGGCAACGCGGCCATGATGGTGAACGGCCCCTGGCAACTCCCCACGCTCGACGCGAACAAGAAGCTGCACTTCGGCATCGTGCCCATCCCGGTGCCGAACGCCGCCGCGAAGCCGGTCACCCCGCTCGGCGGCGAGACCTGGACCGTCGGCCACAGCAACGCCGCACGCGAGGCGAAGGCCGTGAAGGTGGTCAGGTGCCTGCTCGGCCACGACGAGAGCGCCAAGTGGTCGAAGGACGCCGGCTACATACCCAGCAACCAGCAGGCCGCCGCCCAACTCGCCCAATCCGACCCGCAGATGGCGGCGTTCGTGCAGGAGATCGGCACCGCGAAGGCGCGTACCACCGAACTCGGCACCGGCTACCCGAAGGTGAGCCAGGCGCTCGCCGACGCCATCCAGGCCGCGCTGGCCGGCGGCACCAGTCCCGCATCGGCCCTGTCCCAGGCCCAGCGCACCGCCCAGAACTGAGGACGGCACCCATGTCCACCACCCTCCACCACGCCGGGGCCCGCCCCGCCGGTCCTGGCGCGGACCGGCCGCGGAAGCCGCGGCAGCGCACCGCGGGACCGGCCAGGGCCCGGCTCGCCGCGCTCGCCTTCACCGCGCCCGCCTGGCTCTACGTCGCCGTGTTCTATCTCTACCCGCTGGCCGGCAGCGTCCGGATGGGCTTCCAGAACTACACCGTCTCCTCCTTCTACACCGGTGTCGCGCCCTACGTCGGCTGGGCCAACTACCGCGCGGTCCTGCACGACAGCCACTTCGGCCGCACCGTGACCAACACGCTGCTGTTCACCGCCGGTTCGCTGCTCTTCCAGTTCTGCGTCGGGCTGGCGCTCGCGGTGTTCTTCAACCGGGCGTTCCCGCTCGGCGGGCCGCTGCGCTCGCTGCTGCTGGTGCCGTGGCTGCTGCCGCTGGTGGTCTCCGGCACCGCGTGGCGGTGGATACTCGACACCGACTCCGGGGTGCTCAACCACGCCCTGCTCGGCGCGCACCTGATCGGCCACCCGGTGCCCTGGCTGGCCAGCACCCATGACTCGCTGATCGCGGTCACCCTGGTCAACATCTGGGTGGGCATCCCGTTCAACATGGTCATCCTCTACGGCGGACTGCAGTCCATACCGGGCGAGTTGTACGAGGCGGCCGCGCTGGACGGCGCGAACGCGTGGCGCAGGTTCCGGCACATCACGCTGCCGCTGCTGCGCCCGGTCACCGCCGTGGTGCTCACGCTCGGCCTGATCTACACCGTCAAGGTCTTCGACGTGATCATGATCCTCACCCAGGGCGGGCCCGCGGGTTCCTCGCAGACCCTGACCACGTTCGCGTACAACCTGTCGTTCCAGCAACTGGAGTTCGGCCGCGGGGCGGCCGTCGGGAACCTGCTGGTGCTGGTCGCGGTGGTCTTCGCCGCGGTCTATCTGCGGGCCACCCGCGAGCAGCGCAGGGCCGGCCGGTGAGCGCCGTGACGGGCCGCCGGGCCGCCCGCGCGCACCGCGTCGGGCGCGCCCGCCGGGTGCCGGCGGCGGTCAACACGCTGGTCGCCGTGGTCATCCTGGGCGTGATGCTCTTCCCGCTGTACTGGATGCTGAACGCGTCGCTGCTGCCCTCCACCGACCTGGTGAAGAGCTCGCCGACGTGGCTGCCGGTGCACGGCACCCTCCAGGGCTACCGGCGGGCGCTGTCCAGCCAGGGCGGCCACCTGCTGGTCAGCCTCGGGGTGTCCGCGGGCACGGTGCTGCTGGTGCTGCTGATCGCGGTGCCGGCGGCCTACGGCCTGGCGAAGCTGCGCGCCCCCGGCGGGCGGCCGCTCACCTTCGCCCTGCTGATCGCGCAGATGATCCCGGGCGTGGTGATGGCCAACTCCTTCTACACCGCGGCCAACCACCTGCGGCTGCTCAACTCGCCGCTGGCGCTGGTGCTCGCCGACTCCACGCTGTGCGTGCCGTTCGCGACGCTGATCCTCCAGACCGCGATGCGCGGGGTGCCGGCCGAGTTGAGCGAGGCCGCCGTGCTGGACGGCGCGGGCCGGATCAGGACGCTGCTGTCGGTGGTCCTGCCGGTCAGCCGCAACGCGGTGGTCACCGCGAGCCTGTTCTCGTTCCTCTTCGCCTGGGCGGACTTCCTGTTCGCGGTGACCCTCACCACCCAGGACGACCGGGCGCCGGTCACCGTCGGCATCTACCGCTTCATCGGCGCGCACCTGAGCGACTGGAACAGCGTGATGGCCACGGGGATCATCGCGTCGCTGCCCGCCGCCGTGCTGCTGGTCGTCGCCCAGCGCTACGTCGCGGCCGGCGTGACCAGCGGCGCCGTCAAGGACTGAGCCGCCGCCCCACCTCCCCGCCGCCGTACCTCCCCGCCGCCGTACCTCCCCGCCTCCCCGCCGAGCACGTCACGACCCGCAGAGCCCCCGCCCGACCCGTACCTGCGCCACCCCGAGGAGAACACCTTGCCGCCCGCGTTCACCCGCACCCCGCACCGCCTCCAGTGGCGACACGGCCACCACGTGCTGGAGATCGAGCCCTGGGGCCAGGACAGCGTCCGCGTCCGGGCGGGCATGCACCGCGTCGTGGACGGGCTGCCCGGCGCGCTCGACGAGCAGCCCGCGCCCGCCCCCGCGCCCTGCCGGATCACGATCCACGCCACCCACGCGACCCTCGTCAACGGCCTGCTCACGGTGGTCGTCAGCACCGGCGACGGCCTGGTCACCGCGCTCCGCACCGACACCGGCGAGGAACTGCTGCGCGAGCAGCCGCCGCACTTCTGGTGGCCCGGCGCCCGGCACTTCGAGGCTGCCGGCGCGGGCACCTACCGTATCGAGCAGCGCTTCGCCGCCTACGACGGGGAGCGGGTGCACGGCCTGGGCCAGCACGGCCACGGCCGGTTCGACAACAAGGGCACCGTGCTCGAACTCCAGCAGCGCAACGGGGAGGTGACCGTGCCGCTGGCGGTCTCCAGCCGCGGGTACGGCTTCCTGTGGAACAACCCGGCCGTCGGGCGGGTCGAGTTCGCCGCCAACGGCACCCGCTGGGTCGCCGACCGGGCCCGCCAGCTCGACTACTGGCTCACCGCGGGCCGTACCCCCGCCGACATCCTCGCCCGCTACGCCGACGCGACCGGCAGGGCGCCGGCCTTCCCGCGCTGGGCCTCGGGGCTGTGGCAGAGCAAGCTGCGCTACCGCGACCAGGCCGAACTCCTCGGCGTGGCAAGGGAGTACGCCCGCCGCGGGCTGCCGCTCGGCGTGATCGTGGTGGACTACCTGCACTGGCGCAACCTCGGCGACTGGGACTTCGACCGCCGCGACTGGCCGGACCCGCGCGCCATGGTCGACGAACTGCGCGGCCTAGGCGTGGAGTTGGCCGTGTCGGTGTGGCCCTCGGTCAGCCCGCTGTCCGCGACGTACGCCGAACTGCGGGACGCCGGCATGCTGGTGGCCACCAACAGCGGCTTCGACGTGCACGGCGACTGGCCCGACCTGGAGGGCGCTCCCGAGGGCATCGGGGTCGCCTTCTACGACGCGACCGACCCGGCCGCCCGCGCCGTGCTGTGGAGCCGGCTGCAGGAGCATTACTACAAGCTCGGCATCCGGGCGTTCTGGCTGGACGCCTGCGAGCCGGAGATGCGCCCCGGCCACCCGCACAACCTCGCCTACGCGGCGGGAGCCGGCTCGGAGGTCGCCAACCTCTACCCGCGCGAGCACGCCCGCGGGGTCCACGAACACCTCACCGAGCAGGGCGAGACGGAGGTGCTGACCCTGGTCAGGTCCGCGTGGGCGGGCTCCCAGCGGTACGGCACCGCGCTGTGGTCCGGCGACATCCCCGCGACCTTCGCGGCGCTCGCCGACTCGGTACGGGCCGGGCTCAACGTCGCGATGAGCGGCATCCCGTGGTGGACCACCGACATCGGCGGCTTCCACGGCGGCCACCCCGACGACGAGGACTACCGCGAACTGATGGTCCGCTGGTTCCAGTTCGCGGTGTTCTGCCCGCTGCTGCGGCTGCACGGCCACCGCGAGCCGCGCGAGTTCTCCGGCCCGATCGGCACCGGCGGCGGTCCCAACGAGATCTGGTCCTACGGCGAGCGGGCCGAGGCGGCGATGACCGCGGGGCTGCGGCTGCGCGAGCGGCTACGGCCCTACCTGCACGCGCAGTTGGAGGACGGCCGGGCGAGCGGGCTGCCGCTGATGCGGCCGCTGCTGCTGGAGTTCCCCGGCGACGCGACCTGCTGGGACGTCGACGACCAGTTCCTGTGCGGGCGGGACGTGCTGGTCGCGCCGGTGCTGAGGCCCGGCGAGCGCTCCCGCCGGGTCTACCTGCCGGCCGGCGCGGAGTGGACCCACCACGCGACCGGCGTCCGCCACCCCGGCGGAGCGTGGGTCACCGTGCCGGCCGCCCTGGAGTCCGTCCCGTTCTTCCTGCGCGACGACGCCGACCCCTTCGCCGACCCCTCGGACGCCGCAGGCTCCTTCGCGGAGCCCGGCACCGAGCCCGGCACCGAGCCGGCCGGCCCGCCCGGGCCCGCC
>NZ_JBFBIV010000145.1:0-14573 GCF_040702025.1 Streptomyces sp. NPDC088194
GCGGCGAGGTGTTCGTCGAAGGGGACGACCTGGACTCCGCGGCAGCGGGTCTGGAAGTGCGCCACGATGTCGTCGACCTTGATCATCTTGCCGGTTTCGCGGACGCCGGAGATGACGGTGATGCTGCGGGCGACGAGTTCGGCGTAGCCGTGGGCGGACAGCCAGTCGAGGGTGGTGCTGGCGCTGGAGGCGCCGTCGACGGACGGTGTCGAGACGATGATCAGCTGGTCGGCCAGGTCCAACACCCCGCGCATGGCGCTGTAGAGCAGGCCGGTGCCGGAGTCGGTGAGGATGACCGGGTACTGGCGGCCCAGGACGTCGATGGCGCGGCGGTAGTCCTCGTCGTTGAAGGCCGTGGAGACCGCCGGGTCCACGTCGTTGGCGATGATCTCCAGACCGGAGGGCGCCTGCGAGGTGAAGCGGCGGATGTCCATGTAGCTGTTGAGGTACGGGATGGCCTGGACCAGGTCGCGGATGGTCGCGCCGGTCTCCCGGCGCACCCGGCGGCCGAGCGTGCCCGCGTCCGGGTTGGCGTCGATCGCCAGGATCTTGTCCTGCCGTTCGCTGGCGAGGGTGGAGCCGAGCGCGGTGGTGGTCGTGGTCTTGCCGACCCCGCCCTTGAGGCTGATGACCGCGATCCGGTAGCAGGACAGCACCGGCGTACGGATCAGCTCCAGCTTCCGCTTCCGTTCCGCCTCCTCCTTCTTGCCGCCGAGCTTGAACCGGGACGGCTGCGCGTTGGCACCGGGCTTCTTCGGCCTCGGCTGGTTGCGCAGCAGCCGGTCCGAACTGAGCTCGACGGCCGCGGTGTAGCCGAGTGGCGCGCCGCCCTGCGTGGTGCGCTGGCGCTGGTCGGGTGTCACCGTCGGCCAGCCGCCGGCCCGCGGGTCGACGGGCGCGGCCGGCGCCGCCGGAGCGGCCTCCGGCATGGCGGGTTGACCGGGTTGACCGGGTTGGCCCGGCTGCCCGGGGCCGCCCTGCTGCGGGAAGCCGTACGCGCCGTGCTGGGGGAGCGGCTGGAGCGAGCCCGCCTCCGGCTGCGGCTGTCCGGGCTGCCGAGGGAAGCCGTAGCCGCCGTCCGGCCCGGGCTGCTGTCCGACCTCGGCGGCCGGCGGAAGCTGCGGCTGCCCCGCCTGCGGCTGCCCGAACTGCGGTTGCTGGGGCTGGGGTTGCTGCGGTACGGCGGCGGGCGGCGCGGACTGCTGCGGGGACAGCCCGGTCGGTACCGGCGCCGGGGCGTACGGCTGCGGGTTCTCCGCGGCCGGCAGCGCGGGGGCGTGCGGCTGGCCCGGCTGCGGCGCCGGCGAGCCCTGCTGGGGGAAGCCGTATCCGGCGGGTCCGGGTTGCTGCGGTGCGGGTTGGGGGTGCTGCGGTGCCGCGGGTTGCGGCTGCGCGTACCCGGTCGGCCCGGCGGGCGGTGCCGCGGCGGCGGGGGAGTACTGCTGGGGGAAGCCGTATCCGGCGGGTCCGGGTTGCTGCGGCGCGGGTTGGGGGTGCTGCGGTGCGGCGGGTGCCGCAGGCGCGTCCGGGGGTTGCGGCTGCGCGTACCCGGTCGGCGCCGGAAGTCCGTAGCTGGACTGGGGTACTTGGGGGGCGGGCTGCGGACTCTGCGCCGCGGCAGGTGCGGAAGGCGCGGCGGGAGCAGCGGGTGGCTGCGGCTGGGCGTACCCCGTCGGACCGGGCAACTGCTCGGCGGGCGCGGCCACTTGCGGTGCCTCGGGTGCGCTCGGGCGCGGCGGGAAGCCGTAGCCGCCCGGGCCCTGCGGCGGCTCGTTCGGCTGCGCGGCCGGCGGCGGGAAGCCGTAGGCCTCCGGGAGCACCGGCTCGCCGACCGGCGGCGGGAAGTTCAGGGGAGCAGCAGCGGCCGGTGCGGCGGGTGCCGGTTCCTCGGCGCGCTGGAACTGCGGGGGCAACGGCGGCACCGGGCCCCGGGGGGCGTCCGGCGTCCACGGCTTCGGGTCGGCGGTCGGCGGCACGGGCAGCGGGGTCCACACCGGGGCGCGCTTCTGCGGCGGCGCGTCCTCCACCGGGGGTGCCGGGGGTGCCGCGGGTGCTGAGGGCGCCTCGGGCGCCTGCTGGGCGGCCGGCCTCGCGTCCTCGGGCTCGGGGGCCGCCGGCTTGGCGTCCTCCGGCTCCGGCGCGGGCCTGCTCGCCTTCGCCATCATCGCGTCCGCCCGCTCCTCGATCTCCCGCCGCATCGCCGCGGCGCTGAAGCGGAGCGTCGAGTCGGCCGGCCGCGGGCGCTCCGGTTCGGCGCCATGCGGCGGCTCGTCGGCGCCGGTGTCCGTCGTCGGCCCCGGCACCGAAGTGGGCGCCGCCGAGGGCACGTCGGCGGCGTCGGTACGGGCCCACACCGGCTTCGCGTCCTCCGGCTCCGGCGCTTCGGCCGCCACCGGTCCGGGCTCGGGGGCGGCGGTGGGCGGCGGAATGGACGGCACAGCCGACGCGGACCACGAGGGCCTCGCGTCCTGCGGCTCCGGCGCGGGCTCCTCCGCCCGCTCGGGCTCGGCGGCCGCCGGACGCGAGATCGACGGCACCGAACTCGCCGACCACGAAGGCTTGTCCGCGGCCGGCTCCGGCCGCGGACCCGTGTCCGCACCCCTGTTCACGCCGGCGCCGGCATCCGCGCCGGCGCCCTCCCCCCGCAGCGTGCCCGAGCCCACCTGTGCACCCGATCCGGACCCGGAACCGGACCCGGAAGCGGGACCCGAGCCGGAACCCAGACCCGGCACCGGCGGCAGCGAAGCAGCAGACCACGACGACGCGTCGCTCGACGCCGCTCCCGCGTCGGACGCGGGCCGCGGCTCCCAGACCGGTCCGCGGGGCGCCGCGCCGTCAGCGTCGCCCGCGTGGTCCGGCGTGCCCGTGGCGGCGGGCGCGTCCTGCTCCTGCTCGCGCGCGTCCCGGTCCGCGTCGGCGTCGGCGTCGGCGTCCGCCGCGTCGTCGGTGCCGCTGTCGCTGCCGCTCTGCATGTACCAGGCCGGAGGGGTGAAATCGAAGCGGTATTCCCCGGTGATGTCCGAGACTTCACCCCCGGAGGGGCCCTCGACAGGGGCGGCCCCGCCCACGCGGTTGTCGTCCCGATCGCTGCTCACAATGCCTCCTGGTCTGCGTCGGGGAGTCACACGTCACCGTCTCCCCACCCCGTGCGCCGCCGGCCGCCTCTGCGCCCCACGGCCCCGCCACTCTGACGGACAGCCTAATAGCCGGTCGACGTACGCCGTCAGGCCGTTCGGACACCCTTTCCGCTCCTTCCCGCCCGAACCGCCCCGGACACGTCGCGGCCCGCACCACTGCGCGTAACGCCCCCGCACCACCGCGGTCCACCGCCCGCGCCCCCAACCGCCCCGCGGACGGACCCCGTTGCGCCGTACCCGGCGCCGCGCGCCACCGCCCGCCGGGTCTTGCCGGCATCGGGGCGGCGACGCGCGTATACGATCGTCGTCATGCGCCCCGGGCGGATCATCTTTCTCAACGGCACGTCCAGTTCGGGCAAATCGAGCATCGCCCGCGAACTGCTGGCCATCCTCGACGGCGACCCCTACTTCCACATCCCGCTCGACGGGATCAACGCCATGCGTGCGGCCAAGGAGATCGCGCCCGACGCGCTCGACGCCGTCCTCACCCGGACCCGGATGGGATTCCACCGCGCCGTGGCCGGCATGGCCGCCGGAGGCAACGACCTCGTCGTCGACCACGTGCTGAGCGAGCCGTGGCGGCTGGACGACTGCCTGACCGTCCTCGCCGACGTCGAGGTCTTCCTGATCGGCGTGCACTGCCCGCTGCCCGAGCTGAAGCGCCGCGAGGAGTCCCGCTCCGACCGCCCGCCGGGCCTGGCCGCCTACCAGTACACCCGGGTGCACGCGCACGGCCTGTACGACTTCGAGTGCGACACCGGCACCGCGTCACCGCGCGAGTGCGCGGAACTCGTCAAGGAGTACGTCGAGTCACGCGTCGCCTGTGGCCGGCCGCCGACCGCGTTCCGGCGGCTGCGCGCGGCCCGCGCGGCACGTGCGGCCAGGTCGCTCGTGTGACCCACCACCCGGTCCTCGCGTGACCCGCCCGGCAGGCCGCCGGCGGCGTCTCCCTGCCGAGGTGACCCGCGGGTAAGGGGGTCGACGCACCCTGGTACCCTGGGTGACGGTCACGTGTGTGCACGCACCACGTGACAGCGCCTCGCGAGTCATGTGAGATTCCCCCGCGATGTAGACCGGGGGCGCTCGGAGGCCGTAGACACCATGAGGAGTCCGTATGTCGCTCGACGTCGAGACGAAGAAGCAGATCATCGCCGAGTTCGGCACCAAGGAGGGCGACACCGGCTCCCCCGAGGTCCAGGTCGCACTGCTGTCGCGCCGGATCTCGGACCTGACCGAGCACCTCAAGACCCACAAGCACGACCACCACTCGCGTCGTGGTCTGCTGATCCTGGTCGGCCAGCGCCGCCGTCTGCTGCAGTACCTGGCCAAGAAGGACATCACGCGCTTCCGTGAGCTCCGCGAGCGCCTCGGCATCCGTGCCGGTGCGGCCGGCGTCCGCTAGGAAGCCGTACAGGGAGCGGTCCCCGTCCAACGGGACCGCTCCCTTTTCCGTACAGCGGTTCCGAGCAACCGTTCGACGGTTCTTCGACGGTTCCGGGGCACCCGCCCGCGGGCCGCGCACATGACGTGCGCGATCCGGCCCGCGTCTGGTGCAATGGGGCTGTTGACAACGAATGAGGAGGAGCGTCCTCCTATCCGCCGCATACGCCGGTCCTCGGTAGTGGCCCCCAGGTGGCAGCCGCCACCGGAGGCTTCGATCGAAGACCGGCCCCGGCTGGACGACGCACCTCCACCGAAGGCCCGGCAGGGACACGCCCTGCGGGCAAAGACGAGGAGAATTCCCATAGTGGAGAACGAGACCCACTACGCCGAAGCCGTGATCGACAACGGTACCTTCGGCACCCGCACCATCCGCTTCGAGACGGGCCGGCTGGCCCGCCAGGCCGCCGGCTCCGCCGTGGCCTACCTGGACGACGACACCATGGTGCTGTCGGCGACCAGCGCCTCGAAGCAGCCCAAGGAGCACTTCGACTTCTTCCCCCTCACGGTGGACGTCGAGGAGCGCATGTACGCGGCCGGCCGCATCCCCGGCTCCTTCTTCCGCCGCGAGGGCCGCCCCTCCGAGGACGCCATCCTCACCTGCCGCCTGATCGACCGCCCGCTGCGCCCGTCCTTCGTCAAGGGCCTGCGCAACGAGATCCAGGTCGTCTGCACGATCATGGCGCTCAACCCCGACCACCTCTACGACGTGGTCGCCATCAACGCCGCCTCCTGCTCCACGCAGCTGGCCGGCCTGCCGTTCTCCGGCCCCATCGGCGGTGTCCGGGTCGCGCTGATCAAGAACCAGTGGGTGGCCTTCCCGACCCACAGCGAGCTCGAAGAGGCCGTCTTCGACATGGTCGTCGCCGGCCGCGTGCTCGACGACGGCGACGTCGCGATCATGATGGTCGAGGCCGAGGCCACCGCGCACACCATCAAGCTGGTCGAGGGCGGTGTCGAGGCGCCGACCGAGGAGGTCGTCGCCGCCGGCCTGGAAGCCGCCAAGCCCTTCATCAAGGTGCTGTGCAAGGCGCAGTCCGAGCTGGCCGCCAAGGCCGCCAAGCCCACCGGCGAGTTCCCGATCTTCCTGGACTACCAGGACGACGTGTTCGAGGCCCTGGAGTCCGCGGTCACCGGCGAGCTGGCGCAGGCGCTGACCATCCCCGGCAAGCAGGCCCGCGAGGCCGAGCTGGACCGGGTCAAGGGCCTGGCCGCCGAGAAGCTGCTGCCGCAGTTCGAGGGCCGCGAGAAGGAGATCTCCGCCGCCTACCGCGCGCTGACCAAGAAGCTGGTGCGCCAGCGCGTCATCCGCGACAAGGTCCGCATCGACGGCCGCGGTGTCACCGACATCCGTACCCTGGCCGCCGAGGTCGAGGCCATCCCGCGCGTGCACGGCTCGGCGCTGTTCGAGCGCGGTGAGACCCAGATCCTGGGCGTCACCACCCTCAACATGCTCCGCATGGAGCAGCAGCTCGACACGCTCGCGCCCGAGACCCGCAAGCGCTACATGCACAACTACAACTTCCCGCCGTACTCCGTCGGCGAGACCGGCCGCGTCGGCTCCCCCAAGCGCCGCGAGATCGGCCACGGCGCGCTCGCCGAGCGCGCCCTGATCCCGGTCCTGCCCACCCGCGAGGAGTTCCCCTACGCGATCCGGCAGGTCTCCGAGGCACTGGGCTCCAACGGGTCCACCTCGATGGGCTCGGTGTGCGCCTCCACCATGTCGCTGCTGAACGCCGGTGTGCCGCTCAAGGCCCCCGTCGCCGGTATCGCCATGGGCCTGATCTCCCAGGAGATCGAGGGCGAGACGCACTACGTCGCGCTGACCGACATCCTCGGTGCCGAGGACGCCTTCGGCGACATGGACTTCAAGGTCGCCGGCACCAAGAAGTTCGTCACCGCCCTCCAGCTCGACACGAAGCTCGACGGCATCCCGGCGTCGGTGCTGGCCGCGGCCCTCAAGCAGGCCCGCGACGCCCGCCTGCACATCCTCGACGTCATGAACGAGGCCATCGACGTCCCGGACGAGATGTCCCCCAACGCCCCGCGGATCATCAGCATCAAGATCCCGGTGGACAAGATCGGCGAGGTCATCGGCCCCAAGGGCAAGATGATCAACCAGATCCAGGAGGACACCGGCGCCGACATCTCCATCGAGGACGACGGCACCGTCCTGATCGGCGCCACCGAGGGCTCCCAGGCCGAGGCCGCCCGGGCGACGATCAACCAGATCGCCAACCCGACCATGCCCGAGGTCGGCGAGCGGTACCTGGGCACCGTCGTGAAGACCACCACCTTCGGTGCCTTCGTCTCGCTGATGCCCGGCAAGGACGGACTGCTGCACATCTCGCAGATCCGCAAGCTCGCCGGCGGCAAGCGCGTCGAGAACGTCGAGGACGTCCTCGGCGTCGGCGCCAAGGTGCAGGTCGAGATCGCCGAGATCGACCAGCGCGGCAAGCTCTCCCTGATCCCGGTCATCGAGGGTGAAGAGGGCGACGACGAGAAGAAGGACGAGTCGGCCAAGTGACGACCCGCTCCACCGCAGTGACGGCCCGCCCCTCCACCAAGGGGCGGGCCGTCCGCACACGGACCCTGCTGCCCGGCACCGACGGCACCGGCACGGTACGCCGCTCCGTGCTGCCCGGCGGCCTGCGCGTCGTCACCGAGACGCTGCCCACCGTGCGCTCGGCGACCTTCGGCATCTGGGCCGGCGTCGGCTCCCGCGACGAGACCCCCGTGCTGGGCGGCGCCACCCACTACCTGGAACACCTGCTCTTCAAGGGCACCGAGCGGCGCAGCGCCCTGGACATCTCCGCGGCGATCGACGCCGTCGGCGGCGAGATGAACGCCTTCACCGCCAAGGAGTACACCTGCTACTACGCCAGGGTGCTCGACACCGACCTGCCGCTCGCCATCGACGTGGTCAGCGACATGCTCACCGGGTCCCTGATCCGCCAGGAGGACATCGACGCGGAACGCGGCGTCGTCCTGGAAGAGATCGCCATGACCGAGGACGACCCCGGCGACCAGGTGCACGACCTGTTCACCACCGCGCTGCTCGGCGACTCCCCGCTGGGCCGCCCCGTCCTCGGCACCGTCGAGACCGTCAACGGCCTCACCCGCGACCAGGTCGCCCGCTTCTACCGCAAGCACTACGACCCCACCCGGCTGGTCGTCGCCGCCGCGGGCAACATCGACCACGCCACCGTCGTCCGCCAGGTCCGCCGCGCCTTCGAACGCGCCGGCGCCCTGACCGACGCCGACGCCGTACCCCGGCCGCCGCGCACCGGCAGCCGTACGATCCGCGGCGGCGGACGCGTCGAGATCCTCGACCGGCGCACCGAGCAGGCCCATGTCGTCCTCGGCATGCCCGGCCTGTCCCGCACCGACGAGCGCCGCTGGGCGCTCGGCGTCCTCAACACCGCGCTCGGCGGCGGCATGAGCTCGCGGCTCTTCCAGGAGGTCCGCGAGAAGCGCGGCCTGGCGTACTCCGTGTACTCCTACACCTCCTCCTACGCCGACTGCGGCATGTTCGGCGTCTACGCGGGCTGCCAGCCGCGCCGCCTGCCCGACGTGCTCAAGATCTGCCGCGACGAACTGCACCACGTCGCCGAGCACGGCCTGACCGACGAGGAACTGCGCCGCGCCATCGGCCAGCTCTCCGGCTCCACCGTGCTGGGGCTGGAGGACACCGGCGCCCTGATGAACCGGATCGGCAAGAGCGAGCTGTGCTGGGGCGAGCAACTGTCCGTGGACGACCTGCTGGCCCGGATCGCCGCGGTGACCCCGGGCGAGGTGCGCGAAGTGGCCCGCGATGTACTGGGACAGCGTCCCTCGCTGGCGGTCATAGGGCCGGTGAAGGAGAAGCAGGCCGCACGGCTGCACGAAGCGATCGCGTAAGCCGTCACCCCGCCTGTCACCACGCCCGTCGGCCGCCAGCCGGCACGTACAGGCACCGTGTAACAACCGCACACCCTGCTGCGTGACCCTTACACCCGGAGGACTCCCCAACGATGAGCAAGCTGCGAGTGGCCGTCATCGGTGCGAAGGGCCGGATCGGTTCCGAGGCAGCCCGCTCCGTCGAGGCCGCCGACGACCTCGACCTGGTCGCCACGATCGGCCGCGGCGACCCGCTGGAGGCGCTGACCGACGCGGGCGCCCAGGTCGCCGTCGAACTCACCCACCCCGACTCCGTCCTGGGCAACCTGGAGTTCTGTGTCGGCCACGGCATCCACACCGTGGTCGGCACCACCGGATGGACACCCGAGCGGCTGGCCACCCTCCGCGGCTGGCTCGACGCCGCCCCCGGCACCGGCGCCCTGATCGCCCCCAACTTCTCCATCGGCGCCGTCCTCACCATGCGGTTCGCCCAGCAGGCGGCCCCCTGGTTCGAGTCCGTCGAGGTCATCGAGCTGCACCACGACAACAAGGCCGACGCGCCCAGCGGCACCGCCACCCGCACCGCCCAGCTCATCGCCGCCGCGCGCACCGAAGCCGGCCTCCCGCCTCAGCACGACCCCACCACCCACGGCCTCGACGGCGCCCGGGGCGCCGACGTCGACGGCGTCCCGGTGCACTCGGTACGGCTGCGCGGCCTCCTCGCCCACCAGGAGGTCCTCCTCGGCGGCACCGGCGAGACCCTCACCATCCGCCACGACTCGCTGCACCACAGCAGCTTCATGCCCGGCATCCTGCTCGCGGTCCGCACCGTACCGGGCGTGCCCGGCCTCACCTTCGGCCTGGAGCACTTCCTGGCCGACGGGCCCGCCGCGGCGGACGGCTCCCCGGCCACCGGGCACCAGGGAGCCTGAACCGATGCGCGCCAAGCTCAGCTACACCGTCTCCGCGGTCGTCCTCGTCTTCTACTTCGTGCTCGTCGGCGACCGCGGGGTGCTGCTGATCGCCGACGGCCGGCCGGTCACCGTCGCCTTCGGCGTCGCCGTCCTGGTCCTTCCGCTGATCGGCGCCTGGTTCCTGTGGCACACCACCCAGTTCGCCCGACACGCCGGACGGCTCGGCCGCGAACTCGAAGCCGAGGGCGGCCTGCCCGTCGACGAACTGGCCCGCACCCCCAGCGGCCGTATCGACCGCGCCTCCGCCGACGCGGTCTTCGCCAAACGCCAGGCCGAGACCGAGGCGGCCCCCGACGACTGGCGCAACTGGTTCCGCCTCGCGGTCGCCTACTTCGACGCCCGGGACACCCCTCGCGCCCGCAAGGCGATGCAGCGCGCCATCCGGCTCCACGACGCCGAGGCAACCGCCGCCACCCGCACACCCGGAACATCCCCGGCCGCAGGCCGGACCGGCGACCGCACCCCCAACGGCGCGTAACCGTACGACGAGGGCCTCAGGAGTCCGGCGCCGCACCCGCTGAAAGGTGAGCGGGGAACGGGAGCACGTCGGCACCGGCGGGACGGCTCGACCGGGGGAGCGGCTACCGCAGCTCCAGGGACCAGCCCTCGATCGCGTCCGCCGCGACGTCGAACGCCTCGGACCGCCCGAGGAAGTCCGCGTTGTGATCGGTCATCAGGGGCCGCAGCGTGGACCCGCGCCGGCTGATCAGCAGCGCCTGCCCCTGCACACTGCGCGGCAGCCCCAGCACCCGCACCGGCTGCTGCGCCGTACGCACCGACGTCACCTGCTGCCAGGGCACCGTGACCGTGCCGAAGTACCCGACCTGCCGCAGGCCCTTCCCGCTCAGCCACACCCCCATCCGTAGCAGCCGCAGAGTGGCCGCGATCACCAGCGCCGCGATCAGCACCAGCACGCCACCCCCCTGCACGCTCTTCGCCGCGACCATGATCAGCGCGGCGAACAGCAGGTACGCGGCGAGCATCAGCGCCAGCGCGGCGATCGCGACCCGCCAGGGTCCGGGGCGGTACGGGCGCATCCAGCGGTCCTGGACGTCGTGCGGCAGCGGACGGCCGGTCGCGTACTCGTCGTCGACGGTGGCTACGGAGCGGAAGGGCAAGGACACGCGGAGAATCCTCTTCGGCTTCTGTCAGGTGCGGGGGCTCTGACCGGTGAGGTTATCCGTCCCGGCCACCGTGGCCAAGCTCCGGGGCGGGCCCGGTGCCTGCGACCGCCGGTCGGACCCACCCCATAAGCTGAGCGGCGCACAACAGACAACAGGAAGGACCCGCCGGTGTCCACCGACCCGCCCTCCACCGAGGCCGCCCCCGCCCGCTTCCGCGACGACGTCACCGTCGAGCTCGTCAAGCACAGCGCGTCCGACTCCGACGTCCTGTGGGCGGCCCGCGTCTCCACGGCGGGCGAGCAGTCCCTCGAAGAGTTGGCCAAGGACCCCGACCGCTCCAAGGGCCTGATCAACTACCTCATCCGGGACCGCCACGGCAGCCCCTTCGAGCACAACTCGATGACCTTCTTCATCAGCGCCCCGATCTTCGTCTTCCGCGAATTCATGCGCCACAGGGCCGGCTGGTCCTACAACGAGGAATCCGGCAGGTATCGCGAGCTTCAGCCGGTGTTCTACCTGCCGGGGGCGGATCGGAAGCTGGTGCAGCAGGGCCGGCCGGGCAAGTACGAGTTCGTCCAGGGGAGCGAGGAGCAGCGGACAGCGGCACTCGCCGTGATGGCGGAGTCGTACCAGCAGGCGTACGCGGCGTATCAGGAGCTGCTGGCGGCCGGTGTGGCGCGGGAAGTGGCGAGGTCGACGCTGCCGGTGGGGTTGTTCTCGTCGATGTACGCGACGTGCAACGCGCGGTCGCTGATGCATTTCCTCGGGTTGCGCACCCAGCACGAACTCGCCCGGGTGCCGTCGTTCCCGCAGCGGGAGATCGAGATGGTCGGCGAGCTGATGGAGGCGGAGTGGGCGAAGCTGATGCCGCTCACCCACGCCGCGTTCAACGCGAACGGCCGAATCGCCCCGTAAAAAATGTCCGAAGTGTTCGGATTGCAGGCATTCGCGAAGTTCATCTAGGCTGCGGAAACGGACTCCGGTGCTGCTTGAACCCCCGAGCAGGCAGCGCTGGAGTCCTCACCGTGGGTCCCGCCGCCCGCACCCGCAGGTACCGTGGCTGCACAGCCGCACACACACCCAGTAACGTGGGATGCATGGCTCCGACTTCCACCCCTGACGCCCCCTTCGGGCGGGTGCTGACCGCGATGGTCACGCCGTTCACCGCCGACGGCGCGCTCGACGTCGACGGCGCACAGCGGCTCGCCGCCCACCTCGTGGACCAGGGCAACGACGGACTCGTCGTCAACGGCACCACGGGCGAGTCGCCCACCACCAGCGACGACGAGAAGGACCGGCTGGTCCGAGCCGTACTCGAAGCGGTGGGTGACCGCGCACACGTCATCGCCGGCGTCGGCACCAACGACACCGCGCACAGCGTCACCCTCGCCCGCCAGGCCGAGCAGGCCGGCGCCCACGGCCTGCTCACCGTCACGCCGTACTACAGCAAGCCCCCGCAGGAGGGCCTGTACCGGCATTTCACCGCCATCGCCGACGCCACCGGCCTGCCGGTCATGCTCTACGACATCCCCGGCCGCAGCGGCGTCCCCATCGACACCGAGACCCTGGTCCGGCTCGGCGACCACCCCCGGATCGTCGCGAACAAGGACGCCAAGGGCGACCTCGCCGCCGCGAGCTGGGCGATCGCCCGCAGCGACCTCGCCTGGTACTCCGGCGACGACATGCTCAACCTGCCGCTGCTGTCGATCGGCGCGGTCGGTTTCGTCTCCGTCGTCGGCCACCTGGTCTCCACCGAGCTGCGCGCCCTGCTGGAGGCGTACACCAGCGGCGACGTCGCCAAGGCCACCGAGATCCACCAGTGCCTGCTGCCCGTCTACACCGGCATGTTCCGCGCCCAGGGCGTCATCACCACGAAGACCGCCCTCGCGCTGCGCGGACTGCCCGCAGGCCCGCTCCGGCTCCCCCTGGTCGCCCTCGGCGACCAGGAGACCGAGCAGCTCAGGAAGGATCTCGCCGCCGGCGGGGTACACCTCTGAGCACGCCCGGAGCACACAGGACTTCACAACTGAATACAGCAGCACTTCGCGAAATCCGCCGGACACTGACCCGAGCGGATCACGCGCGGACCACGAAAACGTCGGAAAAGAAATCCGAACGCGGCACCACCATTCGAACATCGGAACAGCGTCGCGCCGGCCACGGCCCCCACGAGGGGCCCTCTGGCATGCGCGGTAAGGAGAAACCCTTTGAGTCATCCGCACCCTGAACTCGGTCCCCCGCCGGCACTCGCCGAGGGCGGTCTGCGCATCACACCGCTCGGCGGCCTGGGTGAGATCGGCCGCAACATGACCGTCTTCGAATACGCCGGCCGGTTGCTGATCGTCGACTGCGGTGTCCTCTTCCCCGAAGAGGAACAGCCCGGAGTCGACCTGATCCTCCCGGACTTCACTTCCATCCGTGACCGGCTGGACGACGTGGTCGGCGTCGTCCTCACCCACGGCCACGAAGACCACATCGGCGCCGTCCCCTTCCTGCTCCGCGAGAAGGACGACATCCCGCTGATCGGCTCCAAGCTCACCCTCGCCCTGGTCGAGGCGAAGCTCCAGGAACACCGCATCCGCCCGTACGCCCTTGAGGTCAAGGAGGGCGACCGGGAGCGGATCGGCCCCTTCGACTGCGAGTTCGTCGCGGTCAACCACTCCATCCCGGACGCGCTCGCCGTCGCCATCCGCACCCCGGCGGGCAACGTCGTGGTCACCGGCGACTTCAAGATGGACCAACTCCCGCTCGACGGGCGCCTCACCGATCTGCCGACCTTCGCGCGGCTCGGCGAGGAGGGCATCGACCTGCTCCTCGCGGACTCCACCAACGCCGAGGTCCCCGGCTTCGTGCCGCCCGAGCGCGACATCTCCCAGGTGCTGCGGCAGACCTTCGCCAAGGCGGAGAAGCGGATCATCGTCGCCAGCTTCGCCAGCCACGTGCACCGCATCCAGCAGGTGCTCGACGCCGCCCACGAGCGCGGCCGCAAGGTCGCCTTCGTCGGCCGCTCCATGGTCAGGAACATGGGCATCGCCCGCGACCTGGGCTACCTGAAGGTGCCGAGCGGGCTCATCGTCGACGTGAAGGTGCTCGATGACCTTCCCGACGAGAAGGTCGTCCTGGTCTGCACCGGCTCCCAGGGCGAGCCCATGGCCGCGCTGTCCCGGATGGCCAACCGCGACCACCAGATCCGCATCGTCGAGGGCGACACCGTGGTCCTCGCCTCGTCCCTCATCCCGGGCAACGAGAACGCGGTCTACCGCGTCATCAACGGCCTGACCCGCTGGGGCGCGAACGTCGTCCACAAGGGCAACGCGAAAGTGCACGTCTCCGGCCACGCGTCGGCCGGCGAGCTGCTGTACTTCTACAACATCTGCAAGCCGCGCAACCTCATGCCGATCCACGGCGAATGGCGCCACCTGCGCGCCAACGCCGACCTCGGCATGCTGACGGGTATCCCCAAGGAGCGCACCGTCATCGCCGAGGACGGGGTCGTCGTCGACCTCGTCAAGGGCAAGGCGAAGATCGTGGGCAAGGTCCAGGCCGGCTACGTGTACGTCGACGGCCTCTCGGTCGGCGACATCACCGAGAC
This sequence comes from Streptomyces sp. NPDC088194, assembly GCF_040702025.1. Classification (NCBI taxonomy): domain Bacteria; kingdom Bacillati; phylum Actinomycetota; class Actinomycetes; order Kitasatosporales; family Streptomycetaceae; genus Streptomyces; species Streptomyces sp. NPDC088194. Next base: position 14,147 of record NZ_JBFBIV010000145.1, read on the forward strand.
GCACCTCAAGGACCGCCGCATCCTGGGCGAGGAAGGCATCGTCTCGGTCTTCGTCGTGGTCGACAGCAGCACGGGCAAGATCGTCGGCGGCCCCAACATCCATGCCAGGGGCTCCGGCATCGACGACGACGCCTTCGCCGCGGTCATTCCCAAGATCGAGGAGGGGCTGTCCCGTTCGGCCTCCGACGGGGTCATGGAAGCCCGGCAGATCCAGCAACTCATCCGCCGCTCGGTCGGCAAGTGGGTCTCCGACACCTACCGTCGGCGCCCGATGATCCTGCCGGTGGTCGTGGAAGTCTGACGCGCCGTCAACCTCGGTGCGGGGAGCGGGCCGCGCTACCGGATGAGGGACGCCGACGAGGCCGCGGCCCGCGGCCTGCTGAACGTCGACCCGCTCAGCGGGGACTTCGTCTTCCGCCACCCCCTG
>NZ_JBFBIV010000146.1:0-14526 GCF_040702025.1 Streptomyces sp. NPDC088194
GACCCGGTGGGGTCCGCCGCCCTTCGGAGCGTGCGTGCGTGGGGCGAGCGTGATGCGCGTGCCTGCCGGCGTCAGCGCGTCATCGTCGGTACTGCGTCATCGTCAGTACGCGGAGTTCACGTTGTCCATGGAGCCGTACTTGTCGGCCGCGTAGTTGCAGGCCGCGGTGATGTTGGCGACCGGGTTGTAGATGTTCCAGGACGTGCCGGACACGTGGTAGGCGTTGAAGGTCGGGTTGATCACCTGCAGCAGGCCCTTCGAGGGGATGCCGTTGCGGGCGTTGATGTCCCACAGGTTGATCGCCTTCGGGTTACCGCTCGACTCGCGCATGACGTTGCGGTGGATGCCCTCGTACGTGCCGGGGATGCCCTTCTTGTGCATGATGTCCAGCGACTGGCGAATCCAGCCGTCCAGGTTGTTGGCGTAGGTCTTCGCGGCAGGCTTCGCCTTCGCGGCGGCGGCCTTCTTCGCGGCGGCAGCCTTCTTCTCGGCGGCCTTCTTCGCTGCGGCCTTCTGCGCGGCCGCCTTCTCGGCGGCTGCCTTCTTCACGGCTGCGGCCTTGGCGGCTGCGGCCTTCTGCGCGGTGTCGGTCGCGCTCTTGTCGGCGACCGGGACCAGGTTGACCTTCTGCTGCGCGGCGGCCGGTACGGCCTTCTGCGGGGCGAGGCTGGACTGGGCGCTGATCTGCTTCACCGGCTGACCGGCGGAGACGCTGAACCCGGTGGTGGCGTCGCTCGCCGCGGTCGCCGCTCCAGCCCCGGCGGTCGCTTCCACGCCCACGACTGCGAGCAGGACCGCGGCTGCGGCAGTGGTGCCGGCAGCAGTGATCTTGTGCTTCTTCGACAGCCGGTTGAACGAGGAGACGCCGGGGAGCTTCTTGGTGACCGTGGAGAACTGCATTGCGGGTTTACCTCTTCCGTTGGGGACCAGTGAATTGTTAGAGGTCCCGGATTCAACGGTCAAAGGCCCCATCTACGGACAATTCCGTAGGTGGGTTCGGTGAGGAAAGGGCGATCGCGCGTATCCGCATGACGGCGCCGTCGCGCGGCCGGGTCGGGTACTACCGCGCTTAGTTTGTGACCTGGGCCATACCGAGGGGATCACACAGGGGGCACCCAGCAATCACGGGAAGTACCCGGATATGCGCGCACCGTGGAGAATTCCGGCCCCTTTTCCGGCGCTCGCCCATTACCCGGAGAAACGGGGTTCCGCGCCGCCGTGACAGGGGCTCGGCCCCCGAAGCGCCACCGTCACCAGGCGGGTGGGCGGGGGGCGGCCTCGGAGGCCGGGCTCCCGGCGGCACCGAGGGCGCGCGGGCCGGCTCCCCTGCTCCCCGGCCTCCCCTGCTCCCCGGCCGAAGTGGGCCGTTCTTCCGGTTTCGCCGACGCCGGGCCCGGTGGCCTGGGGCGTTGCGCGGACCGCGACACGCGTTGCGAAACGATCATTGGACACGGGGCGTGTGCTCTCTCCAGGGTGGGAAGCGTCGGCCGGCGAGGCCGCCGCCGGGACAGCGAGGAAGGATCACCATGGGCGACGAGAGCACCGAGAGCACGGAGCGCGCCGGGACCGAGGGGGAGACCGCGGGGGCGGGCGGGCGTGCCGGCCTGGTCGCCGCGGTGCGCGCGGCGCTCGGACCGGTCGGCGTGGTGCTCCCGGTGTCGTTCACCGGCCTGCCGCCCATCGACGTCCAGCGCGCGGGCGCCGGGCGGCTGGAGCAGGCCGGATACCGCACCGCGTGGACCAACGAGGTGGTCGGCGGCAAGGACGCCCTGGTCCAGGCGTCGATGCTGCTGGCCGCCACCCGGCAGCTGGTGATCGGCACGAGCATCGCGAACATCTGGGCCCGGTCGCCGCAGACCCTGCACGCGGCCGCGTCCCAACTGGCCGAGGCGTACCCGGGGCGGTTCGTGCTCGGTGTCGGGGGCGGCTACCCGCAGCAGGCGGAGGCCGCCGGCCGCGCCTTCGGCAGCCCGCTGGCCACGATGCGTGACTACCTCGACCGGATGGACGGCCCGACCCAGCCGCCCGCGCCCGCCGCGGACTACCTCCGGATCGTCGGCGCGAACGGGCCGAAGATGCTGGCGCTGGCCGGCGAGGCGTCCGACGGGGCGTTGCCGGCCGGGGTGCCCCCGCAGTACACGGCGTACACCCGGGAGCTGCTCGGCCCGGACAAGCTGCTGGTCGTCGGGATGACCGTGGTGCCGGACCAGGACCGGGAGCGGGCGCGGACGGGGGCCCGGGAGATGACGGCCGCCCTGCTCGCCCGGCCCTCCTTCGCGGCGATCGCCGCCCAGATCGGCCTCGCGGTACCCGGCGACCGGGAGCCGGACGACGAACTGGTCGACGCGCTCGTCGGCCACGGCGACCCCGACGCGATCGCGGCCACCGCCCGCCGCCACCTCGCCGCCGGCGCGGACCACGTGGTGCTCATGCTCCAGCCCGGCGGGGAGTTCGCGGACGGCGTCGCGGCACTGGAGGAGCTGGCACCGGCCGTGGCAACCCTCGACTGACCCCCGCCCGCCCACTCCCACGCAGCCAGGGCGCCGACGCCGCCCGTGTCGGCCGGGCCGTCCCGAACGTCCGTCCCCGTCGCTCGCGGCCAGGGTGCTCCCACGCCGAAAGCGGCGGGGGAGCCGGACGTGGGTCCGGGCCGTGTGGTGGAAGGAGCGCCGTCCGCCCGAAGGGCGGGGCCCGTGGCGTCTGGTGCTCCCCCACAGCCTGCGGCGTGGGAGGTGCCCCCAGATCGCAAGGCGGAGGGTTGTCCTCGCAGGGGGCCTACTCGGACCAGCCCGGCAACGAAGCGAGCGTGCGTGCCAGCCGCCACGGGATGGGGGCACCTCCCCCGCCGAAGGGAGGGGGAGGGACTTCCAAAACCACCGCCTAGCGCCCCAGCGCGGTGAGGGCGGCGGTGGTGGCGTTCGCGATCAGCGGGTCGGCGGACTCGGCGTCGGGGGTGCCGCGGTCGGTCAGCACGCTGATGACGACGGGCGCGCCGTGCGGGGGCCAGAGGACCGCGATGTCGTTGCGGGTGCCGTAGTCCCCGCTGCCCGTCTTGTCGGCGACCTTCCACCCCGAGGGCGCCCCGGCCCGCACGTACGGGCCGCCGGTGGTGTTGCGCACCATCAGGTCGGTGAGCAGCGCGCGGCGGCCGGTCGGCAGCGCGCCGCCGAGCAGCAGGGACCGCAGGTCCGTGCCGAGCGCGCGGGCGGTGCTGGTGTCGCGGGTGTCCCCGGGCACGGCGTCGTTGAGCGCCGGCTCGGGCCGGTCGACGTGGGTGACCGCGTCCCCCATGGCGCGTACCGCCTCCTGCAGCCCGGCGGGGCCGCCCAGCCGGTCGAGCATCAGGTTCTCCGCGGTGTTGTCGCTGTACCGCAGCGCGGCCGCCATGATCGCCCGCAGCGTCATGCCCTTGCCCTGCCCGGCGTGCTTCGACGTGATCGGCGAGTACGGCACCAGGGCCGACGACGGGTACGTGACCACGCGGTCGAGTTCGGCGTCGCCGGCCCGCTTCAACAGCGTCCCGGCGGCGAGCACCTTGATCGTCGAGCAGTGCGCGAACCGCCGGTCCGCCTGGTACGCGACGCTGCGGCCCGACCCGGTGTCGAGTGCGTACAGGCCGAGGTGGGCGTGGAAGCGCCGTTCCAGCTCCGCGAACGACCGGCGCGCCCCGGCGTCCTGCGCATCGCCCGCGGAGGGGGTCGCGGAGGGAGTCGCCGAGGAGGTCGCGGCGCCCGAGGGGGCCGCGTGTGCCGCCCGCGGGGTGCCGTCGCCGCTTCCGCCGCCGCACCCCGCGAGGAGCGCGGCGACCGCGGCGAGCACGCCCGCCGCCCGCCAGGTCCGGTGATCCGTGTCGCGCATGGCCACCACTGTGGTCGGGCGCGGGGGCCGGGTCAAAGACGTCACGGCCCCCGCGCCCCCGTGTCACAGCCCGACGTCCCGCAGGCTCATGTCGGCCAGCGACTCCCGGCGTACGAGCACCCGCGCCGCGCCGTCCCTGACCGCGATCACCGGCGGGCGGCCGACCAGGTTGTAGTCCGACGCCATGGAGAGGTGGTAGGCGCCGGCGGCGGGCACCGCGACGAGGTCGCCCGGGCGGACGTCGCCGGGCAGCGGCACCCGGTCGGCGAGGATGTCGCCCGCCTCGCAGTGCCGGCCCACCACCGTGGCCGGGGCCGGCGCCGCGGTGGAGCGGCGCCCGACGAGCCGGGGCGCGTACCGCACCCCGTACAGCGCCGGCCGGGGGTTGTCGCCCATGCCGCCGTCGACGGCCACGAAGGTGCGGCCCGGGGTCCGTTTGACCGACAGCACCCGGTAGACGGCCACCCCGGCCGGGCCGACGATGGCGCGCCCGGGTTCCAGGGTGAGGCGGGGGACGGGCAGCCCCGCCCGCGCGCAGCCGGCCGCGAGTTCGGCACGGACCCGGTCGGCCAGGGCGCGCGGGTCGAGCGGCTGCTCGCCGGGGCGGTAGGCGATGGCGTGGCCGCCGCCGATGTCCAGCCGGCCCAGCGCCAGGCCGTGCCGCCGGTGTATCCGCGCCATCAGCCCGACCATCCGGCGGACCGCGGCGACGTACGGGCCGGCCGCGGGGATCTGCGAGCCGATGTGGCAGTGCAGGCCGACGAGTTCGAGGCGCGGCTGGCCGATGATCCGTTCGACGGCGTGCTGCGCGGAGCCGTCGGTGATCGACAGGCCGAACTTCTGGTCGTCGGTGCCGGTGCGGACCGCGGGGTGGCCGCCGGCCTGGACGCCCGGTGCGACCCGCACCATGACCTGCTGCCGGTCGGTGGGCGGGACGATGGCGGCCAGCCGGGCGATCTCGGACATGCCGTCGAGGACGATCAGCCCGACGCCGAGGCGGACGGCGGTGTGCAGGTCCTCCGGGCTCTTGGCGTTGCCGTGCAGCACGATCCGCTCGGCGGGGACGCCCGCGGCGAAGGCCAGGCCGAGTTCGCCGGCCGAGCACACGTCGAGTCCCAGGCCCTCCTCCGTCACCCACCGGGCGACGGCGCGGCACAGGAACGCCTTCGCCGCGTAGAGGATGTCGGCGTCGGGGAAGGCCGCGCGGTAGGCGCGGCAGCGGTCGCGGACCTCGGCCTCGTCGAGGACGTAGAGCGGGGTGCCGAACCGGTCGGCGGCCTCGACGAGGGAGACCCCGCCGACCGTGATGTCACGGTCGCCACTGCCTTCGTCGCCGGTGCCTTCGCCGCTGGTGGCGGAGAGGAGGGTGGAGGCGGGCCACACCGCGGGCGCCGGGGCGCCGGCGGGCGCCGCGGACAGGGTGGCCGGGGGAGAGGCGTGCACGCGGCGCCCCCTCAGCCGATCGCCCGCAGGGCACCGAGGTGCCGCGGGTCCCAGTCGCGCGCCGAGGGCGCGAGGGCAGGCGTGGGGACAGGCGCGGGAGCAGGCGTGGGCGTGGGTGTGGCGGCCGGGGCATGGGCCGCCGGGGCCGGCGCCGAGAACCGCGGGTCGACGGTCAGGGCCGCGACGCCCAGCGGTTCGGCGAGCGCCCGCAGCGCCGGCGCGGAGAGCCTGATCCAGCTCTGCCCGGCGCCCAGCGCGGCCGACAGCCGCTCCGGGGAGGTGAAGCCGACCGCGGTGCGGGTGCCCAGCGGGGTCCGGAAGAACCGCGCGGTGCAGCCGCCGGGTCCCGGCCGGACGGGGACGAAGAGAGGTCCGGCCGGGAAGGGTTCGCAGGGCTCGGGGTCCTCCGGGTGCAAGGTCGCGGCCACAGTTGCCTCCAGGTGCAGTGCGTCGATCGCGTCCGGGCGACGTGCCGTGGACGCCTCGTCGACGCTATGCCCGCCGACCCGGCGGACCCCCGCCCGCTGACGCGGACTTGACGCCGCGGGCCGCGCCCCTGACGCGACGCTGACGGACCCCCCGCGGATCGGACGCGCAACCACGTCCCCGCGGGCTCGGGCCGGGGTCGGCCCCCTCCCCATCCGCTCCGGGCGCGGCTTCGACACCTACGGTCGCGGGCGGCGCCGGGGGCCATCGGCTCCGCCCCGCGGGGCAGCCGTCGCGATGTCGCGGACCCGGTCCGGAACCGCCCGCCGCGGCGCCGTCAGAGCGCGTCGCTGTGGAGCTTGTGGGCGCTGCGCAGCGGCATGTACGGCTCCTGGCCGGCGGGGTGGCCGTCCGCGATGGCGCGCTGCCGGTCGAGTTCGGCGTTGATCTCGGCGCCCAGCAGGATCGCGAGGTTGGACAGCCACAGCCAGACCAGGAAGGTGATGACGGCCCCCAGGCTGCCGTAGACGCGGTCGTAGGAGGCGAAGTGGGCGGCGTACACCTCGAAGCCGACCGAGGCGACCACCCACACCACGACCGCGACGAGGCCGCCCAGGGTGCCCCAGCGGAAGCGCTGCCGGGCGTTGGGGGCCGCCCAGTACAGCAGCGCGAAGAGCAGGCTGAGCAGGGCCAGCGCCAGGGGCCACTTGCCCCACTGCCACACCGCCGTGGTGGTGTGGCCCGCGCCGAGGTCGGTGCCGACGCGGCCGGCCAGCCTGCCGCTGAGGACGGCCAGCGCGGCGAACACCGCCATCAGCACCAGCACCAGCACGGTGAGGCCGAGCCGCAGCGGGAGGAGGAACGTCAGCGGGCGGCCCTCGGGGACGTCGTAGACGGCGTTCATCGCGCGGATGAACGCGGCGGTGTAGCCGGACGCCGACCACAGCATGGTGAGCAGTCCCACGGTGCCCGCGGCGACGTGCTGCCGCTGGAGGTGGGTGAGCGCGTGGGTGAGCAGGTCGCGGGCGGGGCCGGGGGCGAGGTGGTGGACGTCGCGGATGAGGAGGTCCGTCGCGGAGGGGCCGATCTCGCCGAGCACGGCGATGAACACCAGCAGCGCCGGCACGAGGGACAGCACCGCGTAGTAGGTCATCGCGGCGGCGCGGTCGCCGAGGTTGTCCTCCCGCAGCTCGCCCAGCACCCGGCCCAGCGCCTCCCGCCGGCTCCGGACGTCCAGGCCGGTCCGCCCGGACAGGGTCGCCCGTTCCCACAGAGCCGCCCACCGGCCCGGTTCGGCGGCTTCCGCGACTTGAGCGACTTCCGCGGCGTCAGCGACTTCCGCGACTTCCGCCGGCTCGGCGTCCAGGCCGGGCCGGTCCCCCCACGACGAGGTCATGAAACGTGCGCTGCCTTCCTCGCGGTCCCCCCGGCAACGCGCGCGCCAGGACTCCGGGCCGGGCATCCGCACCCACGAAGTCCCGTTGCCCAGGCGCTCAGACCAGGCGGCAGGGGACTTCGAGGTCCTCCGAGAGGTAGTGGATGGCGCAGACCCGATGGTAGCCGTCGGCGATCACCAGCGGCTGCCCGCGGATCAGCAGTACCGGCGACAGCTTCTCGCCGGTGACCGCCTTCTTCATGTCGTGCGCGACATGCGGGTTCACCGCCGGCAGCAGCTCCAGGCCCGAGGCGCGCAGGATGTCCTTCGCCTTCCTGGAGGTGGTGGTGGCCGCTTGGAGCCGCCGCACGGCCTCCTGGGCCTGCGCGGGCGTGACGAGCAGTTCGAGGAAGTCGACGGCCGCCGGGAAGTCGTGCTCCTCCGGGTCGTTCTTCCAGACCGGATCGGTCATCGTGCGGCCTCCGTTCGCGCGTGGCGGTCGATGGTGACCTTGAGGTGCTTCATGATCGGCTGGTCGCTCTGGGTGCTGTGGTCACCGATCGCGCACAGGACGTTCATCTCGGGCATGTAGCCCGCCGCGCAGCCGCGCGGGATGTCGTACGGGATGGCCAGGTAGCCGTCGAGGCGGCGGGTGGTGCCGTCCTTGGCGGTGCTGACGATGTCGACCGGGTCGAACTCGGCGAGGCCGCGCTCGCGCATGTCGTCCCGGTTCATGAAGACCAGCGTGCGCAGGTTCCTGATACCCCGGTAGCGGTCGTCGTCGGAGTAGATCGTGGTGTTCCACTGGTCGTGGGAGCGCAGGGTGCCCAGCACCAGGGTGCCGGGCGCGGGCCGGACGTCGGGCAGCGGCGCGGCCGAGAACTCCGCGCGCCCGGACTCGGTGAGGAAGACCAGCTCCCGGGCGGGCTGCTTGATCCGGAAGCCCAGCGGCAGCCGCACCCGGCGGTTGAAGTCCTCGAAGCCGTCGAGGACCTGGGCCATGGTGTCGCGCACCCGGTCGTAGTCCTCGACGTACCACTCCCACGCGGTGGCGCTGTCCGGCAGGGCGGCGCGGGCCAGGCCGGCGACGATGGCGGGTTCGGAGAGCAGGTGCGGCGACGCGGGGCGTTTCATGCCGACCGACAGGTGCACCATGCTCATCGAGTCCTCGACCGACGTGCTCTGCACGCCGCCGGCCTGGTGGTCCTTCTCGGTACGGCCCAGGCACGGCAGGATCAGCGCCTGGCGGCCGTGCACCAGGTGGCTGCGGTTCAGCTTGGTGCTGACCTGGACGGTGAGGTCGCAGCCGCGCAACCCCGCGAAGGTGTACGGGGTGTCGGGCGCGGCCATGGCGAAGTTGCCGCCCATGCCGACGAAGACCTTGACGTCGCCGCGGTGCATCGCCTCGATGGTGCGGACGGTGTCCAGGCCGTGCGCGCGGGGCGGCTGGATGCCGCAGGCCGCGGCGAGGCGGTCCAGGAACACGTCGGTGGGGCGGTGGTCGATGCCGCAGGTCCGGTTGCCCTGCACGTTGCTGTGCCCGCGCACCGGCGAGGGCCCGGCGCCCTCCCGCCCCAGGTTCCCGCGCAGCAGGAGGAGGTTGACGATCTCCCGGACGGTGTCCACGCCGTGTTCGTGCTGGGTGACGCCGAGGCACCAGCTGAAGATGCTGCGGTCGGCGTCGCGGTAGACCTGGGCCGCCTTGAGGATGTCGGCGCGCGACAGGCCGCACTGCTCCTCGATCTGCGCCCAGGGGGTCGCCTCGCACAGCGCCCGGTACTCCTCGAAGCCGGTGGTGTGGCGGTCGATGAACTCCGAGTCCAGCGCCTTGGGGTCGGACCCGGAGTGGGCGAACACCGCCTTGGCCATGCCGCGCAGCAGCGCCATGTCGCCGCCGATCCGCGGCTGGAGGTTCAGGGTGCTGGTCCGGGTGGACTTCATCAGGGCCATGTCCGTGAACTCGTGCGGCACGATGGTGCGCGTGGCCGCCCCCTCCACCAGGGGGTTGATGTGCACGATCTGCGCGCCTCGGCGGTAGGCGTCGGCGAGGGCGGTGAGCATCCGGGGCGCGTTGGAGGCGGCGTTGACGCCCATGATGAACAGCGCGTCCGCGGCCTCCCAGTCCTTCAGGTCCGCGGTTCCCTTGCCGGTGCCCAGCGCGGCCTGCAGCGCGCGGCCGCTGGCCTCGTGGCACATGTTGGAGCAGTCCGGCAGGTTGTTGGTGCCCAGCTCGCGGGCCATCAACTGGTAGAGGAAGGTGGCCTCGTTGCCGAGCCGGCCCGAGGTGTAGTACGCGGCCTGGTTCGGGTCGTCCAACTCCCGCACGGTGCGGCCGAACAACTCGAAGGCGTCCTTCCAGCGGATCGGGACGTAGTGGTCCGACGCGGGGTCGTAGACCATCGGCTCGGTCAGCCGGCCCTGGTCCTCCAGCGCGAAGTCGCTCCACCGCGACAGCTCCGTCACCGAGTGCGCGGCGAAGAACTCGCGGCCCACCCGCTTGCGGGTCATCTCCCAGGTGACGTGCTTGATGCCGTTCTCGCAGATGTCCAGGTGTAGGCCCTTGATGTCGTCGGGCCAGGCGCAGCCGGGACAGTCGAAGCCGCCGTTCTCGTGGTTCATCCGCATGATCGCGCGCGGGCCGTCCACCAGTTCCCGATCGCGCATCAGCACGCGGCTGACGCTGCGGGCCGCGCCCCAGCCGGCGGCCGGGTGGTGGTAGGGGCGGAACGTCGGCGGGTCCTCGGGCGCGGCCCCCACCCGGGGTTCCGGCTGGTGGTCCTCGCCGCCCGCGCCGGCTTTGTCCGAGGGGCTCACGGGGCTCATGGCTGGCATCCTTCCGCCGTCGCGGGCGTCGCAGATCCTCGCCGGGCCCGGCATGGATGCGTGCCGGGCGCGGCCGGTTCCCGGCGCATTGCACGAAGCTATGCCGGGGCGGCCGTCCACGCCAGGTGACCCGCCACGCGAGCGCCGAGCGTATCCGCTTCCCGCGTTTGCGGGCGGCGCCGATCGGGTGTAGGGGCATTCCTTACTTACGCCGAATGGATTGGGCACGGCGTAATTCCCTTCGGCGTCAGGCATTTTCCCTACGCCATACGGCAGGAGGTGGGTCCCGCTTTCCGCCCGGCTTGCGAGCGGCGGGGTATCGCGTTTCAGTGAGAGTGTCCCTCCGTCGGAGGAGTAGCCATGTCGATGTCGCCCGGTCCGGGATTCGGCTCGTCCGATCCCTTCAGCGATCTGCTGAACCGCTTCGTCGGGATGTCGCCTGGCTCGTCGCCCCCGGCGGTGCGGCGGGTCCCGATCGGGAGGCTGCTGAGCGAGTCCGCCCACGAACCGGTCAACTCGGCCGCGCGCAGGGCCGAGGAGGATGACGCCGCGCAGCTGGTCGGCGCCCCGCCCGGATACGTCGGCTACGAGGAGGCGGGCCGGCTCACCGGGAAGACGCGCCGCCAGCCGTACTGCGTGGTGCTCTTCGACGAGGTGGAGAAGGCGCACCGCGACGTCTTCAACGCGCTGCCGCAGATCCTCGACGACGGGCGCCTGACCGACTCCCAGGGCCGCACGGTCGACTTCCGGCACTGCGTGGTCATCATGACGTCCGGCATCGGCGCCCAGCGGATCATCGCCCACCAGGGTGACGTGGCCGAGATCAAGGACGAGTTGATGGCGGACCCGCGGGGGCGCTTCCTGCCCGAGTCCCTCAACCGCAGCGACGACATCATCCTCTTCCACAGCCTCACCGAGGACGACCTGGCGCGGGTCGTGGACCATCCGCCGGACCTGAGCAAGCACCGCGTGCGCGCGCAGGGCATGACGCCGGAGGTCACGGAGAGCGCGAAGAAACCCCTGGTCGCGCACGGGCACCAGCCGGAGTTCGGCGCCCGCCCGCTGCGGCGCACGATCCAGGCGGAACCCGACAACCGGATCGCGTCCCTGCTGCTCGGCGGCGAGGCGGACCCGGGCGACACCATCGTCGCCGACGTCGAGGACAACTCGCTGCACTGCACGGTCCGCCCGAAGCCGGCCGACGCCGGCGACGGCACCGCGGACGACAACGCATCCTGAGAGCGGGGCGAGGCCACCATGGCGCATCACCACAAGTCGAACAAGGCCGTCGAGGGAAACCCGGAGACCGGACACGGGCGCGGCATGCCCGAACGGCCCGACGAGGCGGAACTCCAGGAGCAGACCGAGGAGGACCGGCGGGAGGTGGGCCTGCCCGCGGACCCCGGCGCCGCCCGCACCCGGCCGGAGGAACCCGAGGAGTCCGAGGAGTCCGGGGAGCCCGGTTCCGGCTGACCGGATCGAGCGAAGCATCGGCCGCTCCGGCGGCCTCGGTGGCCCGGCGCGCACACCAGCGCGCCGGGCCACCGGCCGTGCCCGTGGTCGCACGCTCGGGTGTTATCGATGCCAATCCCGTTGTCGGGCGCGGTCGTCGGCCGGGTGCGGTCGCCGGTGCCGCTTCCCCGCGCGCGCCCGCCGACCGGCGGCGAACGTGGGGGAACGTCACCAACTCCGGTGAGCGGCAAGCCGATCGCGGAGGAGCGCAGGCCGTGGGGCCGTAACTTCTGTGTACTCGTGGGGCGGCAGCTCTAGTGTTATCGATGCCAACGGACTAGGGTTCCGGGCAACTTCGCGCACGCCCGCCGTCCGCGCGCGGCCGTCCAGGCCCGCCCGACGGCCCACCCCCCGAGACGAAGGACTGGCATGGCACACCCCCGAAAAAGACTGGCCGTGGCGCTGCTGGCCGCGGCCATGGCCGTGGTCGGCGCCGGCGCGTCAGCCGCCTCGACCGCGACGGCGGCTCCGGCGGCCACCACCGGCTACACGGTCTCCGTCGGGTCGAAGGGCACCTTCGCCTACCCCACCGACACCCCGGCCAGTTCGTACATCGACAAGGACGGCACCTACTACTTCCAGCAGTCCGACGGCGAGTACGGCCCGACCGGGCCGCGGTACTGGGACTTCTTCACCGGCACGAACCTGGAGACCGCGACCCGCTCCAGCGCGATCAGCGACGCGGTGAACCCGGCCAACCCGCAGGACCGCAACAACGACACCACCTGGCGCTGTGACAACAGCCCCACCGGCAAGACGGCCACCAACGCCCCGGCCGGCTCCGGCTACACCCAGCGCAACTTCTGCGACCTGGTGGGCACATGGGTCGACCCGGACACCGGCAACTGGTACGGGCTGGTGCACAACGAGTTCACCCCGCAGCCCTTCGGCGACGGCATCCACTATGACGCGATCGACTACGCGGAGTCCACCGACCAGGGCAGGACGTGGACCATCAAGGGCCACGCGCTGACCTCGCCGTACAGCACCACCCGCGGCGACAGCACGGCGTTCCCGCAGCAGAGCTACTACTACGGCGACGGTGACCAGCGGCTGTTCGTCGACACCGCCTCGGGGTACTTCTACGTCTACTACGGCTCCCGCGCGGTGGACAAGAACGGCAGCTGGAAGGCGTTCTACGAGCACGTGGCCCGCGCCCCGATCTCGGCGAAGATGGCGCCCGACTCCTGGCAGAAGTGGTACGACGGCTCCTGGTCGCAGCCCGGCACGGGCGGCAAGGAAAGCAACATCGTGCCGGTCGACTCGCCCGGTGACACCGGCTACACGGCCCCGTCGGCGGAGTACGACCCGGCCACCCCCGGAACCGTCGAGCAGCAGGTCGCGGCCGGCACCGCGCCGCCCACCTCACCGCTGTTCGTGATGGACGTCTCCTACGACGCCTACCTCGGCCTCTACATCGGCGAGCCGCAGGCGGTCGACCAGAGCGGGAACGCGCCCCAGCAGTTCTACGCCACCGCCGACCTGGCCACGCAGAAGTGGACCCTGCTCGGCGACACCGGCGGGTACACCACCGCGTCGTGGTACCGCTGGATGCTGGACGGCGCCAACAAGACCAGCTCCACCATCGTCGGCAAGACCTTCCGCGCGTACTGCTCCATCGCCTGCGCGGACGGCTCCGACGGGCAGTACGCCGACGTGACGATCGACGCGGCCGAGTCCGCCGCGGCCCCGGTCGTCTCGGACCGGTCCTACACGATCGCGAGCGGCGCGGGGAGGGTGCTCGCCCAGTCCCGCGGCGCGCACGCCGCCACCGCCCGGCCCGCCGCGGCCCGATCGGCCGCGCAGGCATGGAAGTTCACCGCGAACGGCGACGGCTCCTACCGGATCACCAACGCCGCCACCGGCCAGGCGCTCGGCGTCCCCACCACCTCCACGGCCACCCGCGCCTGGGGGACCAAGCCGACCGTCACCCCGCTCGGCGCCGGCGGACCCACCGTCGGGCAGCAGTGGTTCGTCATCCCCGGCACGTCCGCCCACGGGGCGAAGACCGGCACCTTCCGGCTGGTCAACCGGTACAGCGGCCTGGTGCTCGGACTGTCCGCCGACCCCCGGCGCGGCACCGAGACCACCCCGGCCCGCAGTTGGACCGACCACACCGGTAGCGCCGTCGGCGGTCACCGGAGTGCCGCGGAGCAGACCCTCACGCTGACCGCGGCCCGCCGGTAGCACACCAGCACACCCACCCCACCCCCCACCCAGACAAGGGGAACAGACATGGCATCGACAGCGACGACTCTTCGCCGGTGCGCCTTAGTGGGCGCCGCGGCAGCGATGGTGATGGCGGTACCGCAGATGGCGTCGGCCTCGGTCGGCGGCGGCAACGTGGCGGTGAGCTGGTCGATCCCGGGCACCCCCGCGTCCGGGCTGACCAACATCACCTTCCCGTTCACGGTCAACCCCGCGACCGCCCACCAGTCCGGCACGTACTTCGCGCAGCAGTTCGGCTTCACCAACGCCCCCGACGTCGGCTACACCGGCCTTCAGCCGCGTGCCGACAGCGGCGGCCACGAGCGGCTGCACGGCGTCTTCTCCAGCTTCAACGCCGGCACCACCACGTCGGACCCGAACTGCAGCGACGGAGCCGACGGCGGCGCGGGTGTCAGCTGCGCCGTCGAGTTCGACGGGGTGTACGGCCACCAGTACGCGCTCAAGGTGGTCAAGTCCGGCTCCGACACCTGGACCGGGACCGCCACCGACACGGTCACCGGCGTGTCCACGCACATCGGCTCGTACACCCTGCCGGCCGGCAGCGGGAACCTGCAAGGCTCCCAGGGCGGGTTCGTCGAGTACTACGCCGGCATTCCCAGCTGCGCGCAGATGCCCAGGACCGACGCCGTGTTCGGTGGTCCGACCACCACCGACGCGGGCGGTCTGGGCGGCACGTCCAGGGCCGACTACGAGTACAGCGACTGCGTCGGGGAGTCCGGCTACCAGGCCGCCGACGACGGCTCCGGCACGCACATCACCCGCGGCTTCGTCTCGTAGCCGAGCGGTTCCGGAAAGGCCCTGTGGCGGGGGCGCGGGGACGCCGCGCCGCCCCCCCGGGGGTGGGGGGGGGGGAGGAGCAG
>NZ_JBFBIV010000147.1:0-13779 GCF_040702025.1 Streptomyces sp. NPDC088194
TGGAGGCGCCGTCCTGGTTGACGGCGCTGCCGCGGATGAGGGCGAGGACGGGGTGGTGGTTGCGGCGGGCGTCGGAGAGCCGCTCCACCAGCACCATGCCCACACCCTCGCTCCACGCCGAGCCGTCGGCCGCGTCGTCGAACGCCTTGATCCGGGCGTCGGGGGCCAGGCCCCGTTGGCGGGAGAACTCGATGAAGGACTCGACCGTCGACATGACGGTGGCGCCGCCCGCCACGGCCAGGTCGCACTCGCCGGTGCGCAGCGACTGGACGGCCAGGTGCAGGGCGACCAGTGACGACGAGCACGCGGTGTCGAGGGTCAGCGCCGGACCCTCCAGTCCGAACACGTACGACAGGCGGCCCGAGGCGATGCTTCCCGCGCTGCCGGCGCCGATCATGCCCTCGAAGCCCTCGGGCGCGGGGGTCAACCGGGCGCCGTGGTCGTGGGAGAGGATGCCGATGAAGACGCCGGTGCGGGAGCCGGCCAGGCCGCGCGGGTCGAGCCCGGCGCGTTCGAACGTCTCCCAGGTCGTCTCCAGCAGCAGCCGCTGCTGCGGGTCCATCGCCAGCGCCTCGCGTGGTGCGATCCCGAAGAGGGCGGCGTCGAACCCGGCGGCGTCCTGGAGGAAGCCGCCCTCCTTGACGTAGATGTGGCCGACGGCGTCGGGGTCGGGGTCGTACAGCTCGTCGATGTCCCAACCGCGGTCGGCGGGCATCGCGGAGATCAGGTCGCGCTCCTCCACGACCGCGCGCCACAGGTCCTCGGGCGAGTCGATGCCGCCGGGGAAGCGGCAGGCTGCCGAGACGATCGCGACGGGCTCCGGCCGGCCGGACTCCAGCTCCAGGAGCCGGGCGCGGGCGCGGTGCAGATCGGCCGTCACCCGTTTCAAGTACTCGATGATCCGCGTGTCTTCCACGGAACGCGTCCCTTTCTGCCGACGGCTCGGAAACTTCCCGGCCGATGTCGCTGGAGGTTCAGAAGCTGCCCATGTCGTCGATGAAGTCGAGGAGTTGGTCGACCGACGCGTCCTTCAGGCCGAGGTCGTCCGCCGGGTCGCCGGCCGCCGCCGGCGCGTCGGCTCCGCTCCACCGGCTCACGAGGGAGTGCAGCCGCATGGTGACCTTGGCCCGTAGCGCCGGATCGGCCGTGTCGGCGCCGAGCAGGGCCAGTTCGAGCCGGTCCAGGTCGGTGAGGACCGGTGGGACGGCCTCGACCGGGATGTCGAAGAGCTGCTCGTCGAGGAAGGCGGCGAGGGCCCGCGGGGTGGGGTGGTCGAAGGCGAGCGTGGCCGGGAGTTTCAGGCCGCTGAGCGCGGAGAGCCGGTTGCGCAGGTCCACCGCGGTCAGCGAGTCCAGGCCCAACTCCCTGAAGGCGCGGCCGTCGTCCACCTGCTCGGCGGGGCCGTGCCCGAGGACGACGGCGACGGTGGTGCAGACGGCGGTGCGCAGGGCGGCGGTGCGTTCGGCGGGGCCGAGCGCTGCCAGCCGTTTCCGCAGACCGGCCTGCTCGGCGGCGCCCGCGCGGCGCCGCCCGGCCCGCACCAGGCCGCGCAGCAGCCAGGGGAGGGTTCCGTCGCCCGCCTGGGCCCGCAGGGTGGGGAAGTCGAAGCGGGCGGCGACCAGGTGGGCGTCGGCGCCGTCGAGGGCCGCGTCCAGCAGGGCCATGCCCTGCTCGGCGGTCAGGCTACGGGTGCCGGAGCGGGCCATCCGGCGGGCCAGGTCCTGCTCGGAGAGCCCGGCGCCCATCTCGGAGCGGTCCTGCCACAGGCCCCAGGAGACGGACAGCCCGGGCAGCCCGGCGGCCCGCCGGTGCTGGGCGAGGGCGTCGAGGAAGGCGTTCGCCGCGCCGTAGTTGGCCTGGCCGGCGCCGCCGAAGGTGCCGGCCATCGAGGAGTACATGACGAACGCGGCCGGATCGGCGTCCCGGGTGAGCCGGTGCAGGTGCCAGGCCGCGTCGGCCTTCGCCCGCAGCACGGTGTCGACATGGTCCGGGGTGAGCGAGCCGAGGGCGCCGTCGGCGAGCACCCCGGCCAGGTGGAACACCCCGGTGAGCGGATGCCGTTCGGGAATCCGCGCCAGCAGCGCGGCCAGGGCGTCGGGGTCGGCCACGTCGCAGGCGGCCACCGTGACCGTGGCACCGGCCGCCGCCAGATCCGCCCGCAGTCGCGCGACGCCCGGTGCGCCACCGCCCCGGCGGCCGGTGAGCAGCAGATGCCGCGCGCCGCGCCGGGCCACCAGGTGGCGGGCGAGGATGCCGCCGAGGGTGCCGGTGCCGCCGGTGATCAGGACCGTGCCCTCGGGGTCGAGGGCGCGGTGGCCGGCCGCGTCGGCGTCCGCGGTCGCTCGCGCCAACCGCGGAACGCACAAAACCCCTTCGCGCAGGGCCAGTTGGGGTTCACCCGAGCCGAGCGCCGCGGTCAGCACGACCGGCGGGACGGCCGCCGTGTCGCTGTCCAGCAGCACGAAGCGGTCCGGCTGCTCCTGTTGCGCCGAGCGGACCAGGCCCCACAGCGGGGCGTGCGCGAGGTCGTCCGCCGCGCTTCGCGGCTCCTGGTGGTCCGCCGCGTTCCGCGGCCCGCGGCCGTCCGCCGCGTTCCCCCGCTCGTCGTCGTCCGCCACCTTCCGCGGCGCGTGCGTGACGCCGTCGCCCGGGGCGCGCCGCGGGCCGGCCGCCACCGCCTGCCGGGTGAGGAAGACCAGCCGCGCCGATGCCCAGCGCTCGTCGGCCGTCCACGCCCGGCACAGCTCCAGCGCCTCCAGCAGTACCCGCCGGTCTCCCGGTTCACCGCCCGCACCGGCCACCACCACCGCGTCCGGCACGGGAGCGCCCGCGTCCACGGCGGCGCCCAGCGCGGCCAGGTCGGCGTAGCGGCGGCCGGCCTCGACCTCGGCCGGCCAGACCGCCTCGCAGCGCTCGCCCAGCACCGCCCAGCGCGTGGCGGTGGCCTCGGCGGGCGGCAGGGGCGTCCAGTCCACGCGGAACAGGGAGTTCTCCGTCCCGGTGTGCGCCGCCGCCGGACCGGCGGCCGCCATCGGCCGTACGGCGACGGACTCCGCGGTCAGCACCGGCTGTCCCGCACCGTCGTACAGGTGGAAGGCGAAGGCGCCGTCGCCGAGCCGCACCACCCGTACCCGCAGCTCGGTGGCGCCCTGGGCGTGCAGCGTGACCCCGCTCCAACTGAACGCGAGCTGCCCGCTGTCGTCGAGGCCGTCCAGGACGACGACGTGCAAGGCGGCGTCCAGGAGCGCCGGGTGGATGCCGTACTGCGGGGCGTTCTTCGCCTCCGGCTGCGGCAGCCGCACCTCGGCGAAGAGCTCGCCGCCGTGGCGCCAGGCGGCGGTCAGGCCGCGGAAGGCGGGGCCGTACCCGATGCCGGCGGCGGCGATGCGCTGGTAGGCGTCGTCCGTCGGCAGGGGCTCGGCGTCGCGCGGCGGCCAGCCGGCGAGGGGTTCGGGATCGGCTCCGGCGGGAGCCAGGAAGCCCTCGGCGTGCTGGACCCACGGGGCCTCCTCGTCGGCGTCCGGCCGCGCGTGGACCCGTACCGCGCGCCGCCCGGCACCGTCGGGCGCGTCGACCGTCACCTGCACGACCGCCGCGCCGCCGGCCGGGAACACCAGCGGCTGCTGGAGCGCCAGGTCCTCCACGGTCCCGCAGCCGACCGCGTCACCCGCCCGCACCGCCAGTTCGACGAACGCCGTCCCGGGCAGGATCACCACCCCGCCCACCGCGTGGTCGTCCAGCCAGGGCAGCGAGCGCCGTGCCAGCCGGCCGGTCAGCACCACCCCGCCGTCGGCGAGCGCCACGCTCGCGTCGGCCAGCGGATGCCCGGTGCCGCGCACGCCCGCGCCCACCGGCCCGTGCACCGGCCGCAGCCAGTAGTTCTCGCGCTGGAAGGCGTACGTCGGCAGGTCCACGCGGCGCGCGCCGCCCCCGTCGAACACGGCCGCCGCCCAGTCCACGTCCACGCCGTGCACCCACGCGTCCGCCAGGGCCCGCGCGGTGCGCTCAGGGCCGCCGTCGTCGCGGCGCAAGGTGCCCAGGGCGGCCACCCGCACATCCTGCGACGCCGCGATGTCGCTGACCCCGCCGAGCAGCAGCGGGTGAGGGCTCATCTCCAGGAACACCCGGTGCCCCCGGTCCAGCAGATGGCGTACGGCCGCCTCGAACTGCACCGGTTCGCGCGCGTTGCGGTACCAGTACGCGGCGGACATCGTCGAGGTGTCCACCACTTCCCCGGTGACGGTCGAGCACAGCGGGACCGTGCCCCGCTGCGGGGCCAACCCGTCCAACACGTCGAGGAGTTCGCCGCGCAGCCGTTCCATCTGCGGGGAGTGGCCCGGCGCGACCGCACCCCGTACCCGGCGCACCTGCGCGCCCTCCGCCTCGGCCACCGCGAGGAACTCCTCCAGGGCCGCCACGTCACCGCTGACCACCACCGACTCCGGGCCGTTGATCACGCCGACGCTCAACTGCCGCTCCCACGGCCGCAGTCGCTCGGCCACCCAGTCGTGGGACTTCGACACCCCGGCCATCGCGCCCAGGCCCACCACGTCCACGATCAGCCGGCTGCGCAACGCCACCACCAAGGCCGCCTCCTTCAGCGACAGCGCGCCCGCCACGTGCGCGGCGGCGATCTCGCCCTGCGAGTGGCCGACGACGGCCGCCGGCCGCACCCCGGCCGCCTGCCAGGTGCGGGCGAGGGAGACCATCACCGCGAACAGCACCGGCTGCACCACGTCCAGCCGCTCCAGCGACGGCGCGTCCGGTGCCCCGGCCATCGCGCCGGTCACCGACCAGCCGACCAGGTCGCCGAAGACCCGCTCGCAGTCGGCGAACGTGTCCCGGAAGACCTCTGACCGCTCCAGCAGCGCCGATGCCATGCCCACCCACTGCGAGCCCTGGCCGGGGAAGACGAACACCGCCTCGGCACCCGTGGGCGCCCCGGTGACGACCTGCGCCGACTCCTCGCCCGCGGCCAGCGCCCGAAGGCCGGCGAGGGCGTCGTCCGGGCCGGACGCGAGCACCACCGCGCGGTGCGCGAGCGCCGTGCGCGTCGTCGCCAGCGACCAGGACACGTCGGCCGGCTCCGGGGAGTCCGCCGTCCCCAGCAGCCCGGCCAGCCGGGCCGCCTGGCCGCGCAGCGCCGCGGGGGTGTGCCCGGACAGCACCAGCGGGGTGACCGGCAGCGCCGGCCGCGGCACGTCCACCACCGGTGCCGGCGGGGCCTGTTCGAGGATCACGTGCGCGTTGGTGCCGCTCGCGCCGAACGCCGACACTCCCGCCCGGCGCGGCCGGTCCACCGCCGGCCACACCTTGGCCCCGGTCAGCAGCCGCACCGCGCCCCGCGACCAGTCGATCCGCGACGACGGCCGGTCCACGTGCAGCGATCGCGGCAGCAGACCGTGGCGCAGCGCCATCACCGTCTTGATCACCCCGGCGACACCCGCCGCGCCCTGGGCGTGCCCGATGTTCGACTTGATCGAGCCGAGCCACAACGGCCGGTCCGCGTCCCGGTGCTGGCCGTACGTCGCCATCAGCGCGTGTGCCTCGATGGGGTCGCCGAGCCGGGTGCCGGTGCCGTGGCCCTCGACGGCGTCCACGTCGGCCGGGGCGAGTCCGGCGTCGGCGAGCGCCTCGCGGATGACGCGCTGCTGGGCGGTGCCGTTGGGCGCGGTCAGGCCGTTGGAGGCGCCGTCCTGGTTGATCGCCGTGCCGCGGACGACGGCCAGCACCCGGTGCCCGTCGCGCAGCGCGTCCGGCAGCCGTTCCACCAGCAGCATGCCCACGCCCTCCGACCACATCGTGCCGTCGGCCGCCTCCGCGAACGACTTGCTGCGCGCGTCCGGCGCCATCAGCCCCTGCCCGGAGAACCCCACGAACGCGCCCGGTGTCGCCATCACCGTCGCGGCCCCGGCCAGCGCCAGGTCGCACTCGCCGGTGCGCAGCGCGTGGACCGCCTGGTGCAGCGCGACCAGCGCCGAGGAGCAGGCCGTGTCCACGGTGACCGCCGGGCCCTCGAAGCCGAAGGTGTACGCGATGCGCCCGGTGGCGATGGACCCGCCGATGCCGGTCGCGAAGTACGGCACCAGGTCGTCCGGCATACGGTCGGGGCCGGGCAGGTAGTCGTGTCCGACCAGTCCCGCGAAGACGCCGGTACGGCTGCCGCGCAGCGTGCCCGGGTCCAGGCCGGCCCGCTCCATCGCCTCCCACGCGGTCTCCAGCAGCAGCCGGTGCTGCGGGTCCATGGCCAGCGCCTCGCGGGGCGAGATACCGAAGAACGCCGGGTCGAACTCGCCCGCGTCGTACAGGAATCCGCTCTCCCGCGCCTCCGTCGAGGTTCCCCGGTCGCCGTCCGGGCCGAACAGCTCCTCCAGGTTCCAGCCCCGGTTGTCGGGGAAGGCACCGAGGACGTCGCGTTCGTCGGCGACCACCTGCCACAGGTCCTCGGGGCTCGTCACCCCGCCGGGGAAGCGGCAGGCCATGCCGATGATCGCGATCGGTTCGTCGGACGCCCGGCGGCGGGCCGGGGCCGGGCCGGACACGGGCGCGGGTGCGCCCCGGCGTTCCTGGTCCAGATGGGCGGCGAGCGCCCGCGGGGTGGGATGGTCGAAGACGGCCGACGCGGGTACCGGCAGGCCGGTCGCCGCGCGCAGTTCGGCGCACAGGTCGACCGCGCCGACGGAGGTCACGCCGAGTTCGGAGAAGGGGCGGGTCGCCGCCACGGCGTCCTTCGTCGGGTGCCCGAGGACGGCGGCGGTCGCGGAACGGACCAGGTCCAGCGTCTCCGCTGCCGTCGGCCCGGCCTCGGGTGCGGGAGCGGGAGCGGGGGCGGCGGGTGCGGTGTGGGAGGCGGAGGTGGTGGAGGCGGTGGAAGCGCTGGAACCGCCGAAGGAGCGGCCCGCGGTGATCCAGTACCGCTGGTGGTCGAAGGCGTACGTCGGCAGCGGTGCGCGCCGCGCGCCTCGGCCGGCGAGCACCGCGCTCCAGTCGACGTCCACCCCGGCCGCGTACGCCTGGCCGAGCCCGGTGAGCAGGGACCGCGTCTCGGGGCGGTCCCTGCGCAGGGTCGGGGCGAGGACCGACGCCGACGGGTCGGCGAGGCAGTCCGCCGCCATCGACGCCAGCACCCCGTCGGGGCCGAGTTCGAGGAAGACCCGTCCGCCGTCCGCCTCGGCGGCGCGCACCGCGTCCAGGAAGCGGACCGGTTCGCGCAGGTGCCGTACCCAGTACTCGGGGTCGGTGACCTCGCCCGGCCCGACGAGGGCGCCGGTGAGGGCCGAGACCAGCGGGACGCGCGGTTCGCGGTAGGCCACCTTGGCCGCCACCTCGCGGAACTCCGCCATCGCCGGTTCCATCAGCACCGAGTGGAAGGCGTGACTGACCGTCAGGCGGCGGGTCTTGTGCCCCCGCTCCGCGAGCGCGCGGGCCACGGCCTCGGTCGCCCGCGCCTCGCCCGACAGGACCACGGACCGCGGGCCGTTGACGGCGGCGATACCGACCCCGGGGGCGAGCAGTTCGGCGACCTCGGCCTCGGTCGCCCGTACCGAGATCATCACCCCGCCGCCGGGCAGCCGGTCCATGGCCCGGCCGCGCGCGGCGACCAGCGCGCACGCGTCGCCCAGGGACAGCACCCCGGCCACGTGCGCGGCGGTCAGCTCCCCGACGGAGTGCCCCGCCAGCCGCTTCGGTACCACGCCCCAGGACTCCACCAGCCGGAACAGCGCCGTCTCGACGGCGAACAGGGCGGGCTGGGTGAACACCGTACGGTCCAGGTCGACCTGGCCTCCGGACAGCACCTCGCGCAGGGGGCGTTCGAGCAGCGGGTCGAGGTGCGCGCACACCCCGTCGAGGGCGGCCGCGAACACGGGGAACTCGTCGGCCAACTCCCCTGCCATGCCCGCGTACTGCGCGCCCTGGCCGGTGAACAGCACGGTCAGCGACGGCTGTTCCCGTACCTCGCCGCGTACGACGCCGGCCGCCGGTGTGCCGTCGGCGAGGGCGCCGAGCGCGGCGAGCAGTTCCCCGTGTTCGCGGCCGTCCGCGGTGACGACCACGGCGCGGTGCGGCATGCGGGCCCGGGTGGTGGCGGTCGACCACGCCAGGTCCAGCGGGCGCAGCCCGGGGTGCGCCCGCACGTGGTCGGCCAGCCGGGCCGCCTGGCCGCGCAGGGCGGCGGGGGTGCGGGCGGAGAGCAGCCAGGGCAGGGCGCCGGGGGCGCGGCCGCCGGGCAGCCCGTCGGCGGGCGGGGACGCGGGGGCGTCGGCGCCGCCGTCCAGGGCGTCCACCGGGTCCGCCTCGACCGGGTCGACCGGGTCGGTCGCCTCCAGCACCACGTGCGCGTTCGTGCCGCTGATCCCGAAGGACGACACCGCGGCCCGCCGCGGCCGGTCCGTCCGCGGCCACGGCCGCTCGCCGTGCAGCAGCCGCACGCCGGCCGCACTCCAGTCGACGTGGGTGGTGGGCTGTTCGACGTGCAGGGTGCGGGGCAGCACGCCGTGCCGCAGGGCGAGGACGGTCTTGATGACGCCGGCGACCCCGGCGGCGGCCTGGGTGTGGCCCAGGTTGGACTTGATCGAGCCGAGCCACAGCGGCCGCTCCGCGTCCCGGTCCCGGCCGTAGGTGGCGAGCAGCGCGTCCACCTCGATGGGGTCGCCGAGCCGGGTGCCGGTGCCGTGCGCCTCGACGGCGTCCACGTCGGCCGGGGTCAGGCCCGCGTCCTTCAGCGCCGCCCGGATCACCCGCTGCTGGGCGGTGCCGCTGGGGGCGGTCAGGCCGTTGGAGGCGCCGTCCTGGTTGACAGCCGAGCCGCGTACCACCGCCAGGACCCGGTGACCGTTGCGGCGGGCGTCCGACAGCCGCTCCACGAGCAGCATGCCCACGCCCTCCGACACGGCGGTGCCGTCCGCCTGTTCCGAGAACGTCTTGCAGCGGCCGTCCGGCGCCAGCCCGCGCTGCCGGGAGAACTCCATCAGCGTCCACGGGGTCGACATCACCGTGGCCCCGCCCGCCAGCGCCAGGTCGCACTCGCCGCCGCGCAGCGCCCGTACCGCCTGGTGCAGCGCGACCAGGGACGCCGAGCAGGCCGTGTCCACAGTGACCGCGGGTCCCTCCAGGCCCAGCGCGTAGGCGAGCCGCCCGGACAGCACGCTCTGCGTGGAACCGGTGCCGAGGTAGCCGGCGAGATCGGCGACGCCGGCCATCATGGGCGGGACGTAGTCCTGACCGTTGGTGCCGACGAACACGCCGGTGCCGCTGCCGCGCAGGGTGCCGGGATCGATCGCGGCGTCCTCCAGCGTCTCCCAGGCGACCTCCAGCAGCAGCCGCTGCTGCGGGTCCATGGCGAGGGCCTCGCGCGGCGAGATCTCGAAGAAGTCCGCGTCGAAGTCGCCCGCGGTGGCGAGGAACCCGCCCTCGCGGACGTAGGCGGTACCGGGCACGGCCGGGTCCGGGTCGTACAGCGTCTCCAACTGCCAGCCCCGGTCGGCGGGCAGCGGCCCGATCGCGTCCGTGCCCTCGGACAGCAGCCGCCACAGGTCGCCGGGGGAGGCGACGTTCCCGGGGAAGCGGCAGCCCATGCCGACGATGGCGACCGGCTCGGTCCGTTCGGCCTCCAGTCGCGCCACCTGCCTTCTGGTGGCGTCGAGTTCGTTCGCCATCCACTTGAGGGTCTCGACGACCTTGTCGCCGCCGGCCGCCGGGGCGCCGGTGCCGCTGTCGCTGCTCGTCACTGCACGCATCTCCTGTGTTGCCTGGGGCGGCCTCGGCTGAGTCGCGGGCGGCCGGACGGAGGAGTCGGGGGAGGGCCGGCCCCCGGGCGGTGGCCCGTGGGGCGTGGACCCTTGGGGCTCGGGCCCCTGGGCCGGGGAGCCGCTCACCGGCCGAACCGTTCCTGGATGAGGCCGAGGACCTCCTCGGCGGTCGTCGCCGACGCCAGCGCGTCGCCGTTCTCCGCCGCCGGGGCGTCCGGGAGCCGGGCCAGCAGGGCCCGCAGCCGCCCCGCCACCGCCGCCGAGGAAGGGGCGTCGAGGCGGTCCACGGCCGCTTCCAGCCGGTCCAGCTCGACCTCCACCGGAAGGCTCCCGCCGAACCCGAACCCGGACCCGGACCCGGACACGGACCCGGTCTCGGTCTCGGCCCCTTCATCGGGCCCCGGCCCGTCCGCGGACGGTTCGGCGTGGACGGCGAGTTCGGTGAGGACGTGGGCCGCCAGCGCCTCCGGCGTCGGATGGTCGAAGACGACCCCGACCGGCAGCCGCAGCCCGGTCGCCGCGCCGAGCCGGTTGCGGAACTCCACCGCCGTGAGCGAGTCGATGCCCAGTTCGCGGAAGAGCCGGGTGGCCGAGATCTCGCCGGCGTCGGCGTGGCCGAGCACCGCGGCGAGCTGTCGCAGCACCAGGTCCCGCACCAGCGCCGTACGGTCGGCGGCCGCGGTCTTCGCGAGCCGGTCGCGGAAGCCGGAGCCGGTCTCCGCCGGGGTGGCCGCCGGCTCCCCGGCGGCGGGCCGGACGGCCCTGCGGTAGCCGGGCAGGCCGAGGAAGAGCCGGGTCGGCCGCACACCCACCGAGCCGGCGTCGAAGCGGTCGAAGTCCACGTCCGCGATGACCAGATGGCCGCTGTCGCCGGCCACCGCCCGCTCCAGCGCGCGCACCGCCCGCCGCGGGTCCATCGACTCCATCGCGAACCGGTGCAGCCGGTGGGCGATCACTTCGCCGCCCTCCAGCCCGCTGTCGCCCGCCCAGTGCCCCCAGCCGACCGACAGCGCGGGCAGGCCGAGCGCCCGGCGGCGCAGCGCGAGCGCGTCGAGGTAGGCGTTGCCGGGGGCGTAGCCGCCCTGTCCCGCGTCCGCCGTGACGCCCGCGAACGAGGAGAACAGCACGAACGCGTCCAGCGGAAGGTCCCGGGTCAGCTCGTCGAGATGGCGGGCCGCCTGCGCCTTCGCCCGCAACGACCGCTGGAGCTGGTCGGCCGTCAGGGACATCAGCAGCGCGTCGTCCACGACCGCCGCCGTATGCACCACGGCGGTCAGCGGGTACTCCGCCGGCACCCGCGCCAGCAGGTCCGCCAGTGCCGTACGGTCGCCGAGGTCGCAGGCCGCGACGGTCACCCGCGTGCCGAGCGCCGTGAGTTCGGCCGCCAGCTCCCGCGCGCCCGGCGCGTCCGGGCCGCGCCGTCCGGTCAGCAGCAGATGGGGCGCCCCGAGGGCGGCCAGGTGCCGGGCCACGTGCCCGCCGAGCGCGCCCGTGCCGCCGGTGACCAGCACCGTTCCGGTGGGTTTCCAGCCCTGCGACCGGTCTTCGGCAGGCGCGGGCACCAGCCGCCGGGTCAGCGCCGCCGACGCCCGGACCGCCACCTCGTCCTCGCCGGTGGCCCCGGACACCACGGCCACCAGCCGGGCCAGCTCGCGCGGCCCCGGTTCCGGGGGCAGGTCGATCACCCCGCCCCACCGCTCGGGATGCTCCTGCCGGGCGGTCGCCCCGATCCCCCACACCGTGGCCTGCTCCGGCGCCGGCACCGCGTCCGCCGGCTCCGCCCCGACCGCACCTTGGGTGAGCACCCACAGCGGGGCCGGCCAGTCCACGTCGCCGAGCGCCTGGACGACGGCCAGCGTGGCCGCCAACGCCCTTGGTACGGAGTCGTGTTCGGGGTGGGTGCCGTCGAGCAGCCCGGTCAGGGCCAGTACGCCCGCCGGGACCTCGGTCCCGTCCAGCGCCTGCGCCACGGCGGCTCGGCCGGCGTCAGCCGGCAGCTCGCGCCGCGTCACGCGCGCCCCGTGCGCGCCCAGCGCCGTCTCGACCTGCGCGGCCAATGCCCCGGCCGCCGGGGCGTCCGGTACGAGCAGCAGCCAGCCGCCGCTGAGCGTGGGCCGCGGGGCGGTGGCGACCGGCTCCCACACCACCCGGTGCCGCCACCGGTCGAGCGCCGCGTCCTGCCGTGACGTCTCCCGCCAGCCGGCGAGCGCCGGCAGTACGTCCCGCAGCGACGCCGCCTGGCCGTTCACCAGCGAGAGCTCGCCCAGCAGTTCGTCGACGTCCCCGCTCTCGACCGCGTCCCAGAAACGCCGCCCGGCCGCGTCGTCGTCCGGTGCCGGCACGGGCGCGGCGGCGGGAGAGGCGAAGTAGGCCGACTGGCTCGGCGCGTCCAGCCAGTACCGCTGCCGCTGGAAGGCGTAGGTCGGCAGGTCGACGAAGGACGGCGGAGTCTGCGCGTACACCGCCCGCGGCCAGTCCACCGGCACTCCGGCGACGTACGCGGCGCCCAGGGAGAGCGCGAGCCGGTGCGGGCCGCCTTCGCCCCGGCGCAGCGTGCCCAGCGCGGACGCCGAGGCGCCCGCGTCCTCCGTGGTCTCCTGAAGCCCCGTCAGCAGCACGGGGTGCGGGCTCACTTCGAGGAACACCCGGTGTCCGCGGCCCAGCAACTCCCGTACGGCCGCGTCGAAGCGGACCGGCTCGCGCATGTTGCGGTACCAGTAGCCGGCGTCCATGCCGGAGCCGTCCACCATCGCGCCGGTGACCGTGGAGACGACCGGGATGTCGCCCGCCTTCGGTGTGACGGGGGCCAGTTCGGCCAGCACGCGCTCGCGCACCCTTTCCACCTGGGCCGAGTGCCCGGCGGCGATCGCGCCCTTCACCCGGCGGGCCCGTGCGCCGAGCGCCTCGGCGTCCGCCAGGAACTCCTCCACCGCGGCCGTCTCACCCGACACCACCACCGACTCCGGCCCGTTGACCGCGGCCACGCTCAGCCGGTCGCCCCAGCGCTCCAGCCGGGCGGCGACCCACTCCTGCGGCCGGGCCACCGACGCCATCGCGCCCAGCCCCGACAGTTCCTCCTGCATGGTCCTGCTGCGCAGGCAGATGATCCGTGCCGCGTCCGGCAGCGACAGCGCGCCCGCGACGCAGGCCGCGGCGACCTCGCCCTGGGAGTGCCCGACGACCGCCGCCGGCAGCACGCCGGCCGCCTGCCAGGTGCGGGCCAGCGCCACCATCACCGCGAACAGCAGCGGCTGGACCACGTCGAGCCGTTGCGGCGAGGGCGCGCCCGGACGGTCGTACAGCACGTCGAGGACCGACCAGTCCACGAACTCGCCCAGTGCCGCGTCGCACTCGGCGAGCGACCGGGCGAACGCCGGTGAGGAGTCGAGGAGTTCGACCGCCATGCCGGGCCACTGCGAGCCCTGGCCGGGGAAGACCAGCACCGGGCCGGCGCCGGGCGCGGCCGTGCCGGTGACCAGGTGGGGGTGCGCTTCCCCGTCGGCCAGGGCCGTGAGCGCGGCCATCGCGTCGTCCCGGTCGCCGGCGACGACGGCCGCCCGGTGCTCCAGTTCCGTCACCCGCGTGGTCGCCAACTCCCGTCCCAGCGTGTGGATTTCGAGTGCAGAATGGTCGGCGAGGCAGTCGCGCAAGCGTCGGGCCTGGCCGCGCAGCCCGGCAGCGGTCGCCGCGGACAGCGGCAGGACGGCGGGGCCGTCGGCGAGAGCCGAGGGGGCGAGCGGGGGTCGCGGGGCCTGTCCTCGCGCCTCCTCCTCCGGCCCGGTGCGGTCCTCCGCGCCGGTTCCCTCCGCCGCCCCCGGCACGAACTGCTCCAGGATGACGTGGGCGTTGGTGCCGCTGATGCCGAAGGCGGATACGGCTGCGCGGCGGGCGCGTTCGACCTGGGGCCATGTGCGTTGCTGGGTGAGGAGTTCGATGGCGCCGGTGGTCCAGTCGACGTGTGAGGTGGGCTGGGTGGCGTGGAGGGTGCGGGGGAGGATGCCGTGGTGGAGGGCGTGCACCATCTTGATGA
>NZ_JBFBIV010000148.1:0-13361 GCF_040702025.1 Streptomyces sp. NPDC088194
GCCCGGACCACGGTCCGGGCGCACCCGGCGCTGCGTCGTACGGCCGTGTGGCGGTCGTACGGCCGTACGGGCGCGCCCGCGCGGGTACCGGCCGGAACACAGCCGGTGACATATCTCGCACGGGTCGGCGGACGCTCCGGTATCCGGAACATTAGACTCGCTGAATGGCCAGATCGGCCCGCCGCGACGGACAAGTGCGCGCTAGGAAGAGGAGGCACGGGTGGCACTGCTGACCCGTATCAACGGACCCCGCGACCTCGACCGGCTCAGCCCGCAGCAACTGGTGGAACTCGCCGAGGAGATCAGGGACTTCCTCGTCGACGCGGTCTCCAAGACCGGCGGCCACCTCGGCCCGAACCTCGGCGTGGTCGAGCTGACCATCGCGCTGCACCGGGTCTTCCACTCGCCCGCCGACCGCGTCCTCTTCGACACCGGCCACCAGGCGTACGTGCACAAGCTGCTCACCGGCCGTCAGGACTTCGCGAAGCTCAAGAGCACCGGCGGCCTGTCCGGGTACCCCTCGCGCGCCGAGTCCGAGCACGACGTGATCGAGAACAGCCACGCCTCCACCGTGCTCGGCTGGGCCGACGGCCTCGCGAAGGCCAACGAACTGCTCGACCGCGACGACCGGGTGGTCGCCGTGATCGGTGACGGCGCGCTCACCGGCGGCATGGCCTGGGAGGCGCTGAACAACATCGCCGCCGCCAAGCACCGCCCGCTGGTCATCGTGGTCAACGACAACGAGTGGTCGTACTCGCCGACCATCGGCGGCCTGGCCAACCACCTCGCCACCCTGCGCACCACCGACGGGTACGAGCAGTTCCTCGCCCGCACCAAGGAGGTGCTGGAGCGCACCCCGCTGATCGGCAAGCCGCTCTACGAGACGCTGCACGGCGCGAAGAAGGGCCTGAAGGACTTCGTCA
Source organism: Streptomyces sp. NPDC088194 (assembly GCF_040702025.1). Classification (NCBI taxonomy): domain Bacteria; kingdom Bacillati; phylum Actinomycetota; class Actinomycetes; order Kitasatosporales; family Streptomycetaceae; genus Streptomyces; species Streptomyces sp. NPDC088194. The sequence goes on from NZ_JBFBIV010000148.1 coordinate 924, forward strand.
CCCCGCAGGGCATGTTCGAGGACCTGGGCCTGAAGTACCTCGGCCCGATCGACGGCCACGACATCGACGCGGTGGAGTCCGCGCTCCAGCGCGCCAAGCGCTTCCGCGGCCCGGTCATCGTGCACTGCATCACCGAGAAGGGCCGCGGCTACACCCCGGCCGAGCGCGACGAGACCGACCGCTTCCACGGCATCGGCCCGATCCACCCCGACACCGGGCTGCCGGTCGCGGCCGGCGGCGCCGACTGGACCTCGGTCTTCGGCGACGAGATGCTCGAACTGGGCAAGGAGCGCGAGGACATCGTCGCGATCACCGCGGCGATGCTGCACCCGGTGGGCCTGACGAAGTTCGCCAAGGCGTTCCCCGAGCGGGTCTACGACGTCGGCATCGCCGAGCAGCACGCCGCGACCTCCGCGGCCGGCCTGGCCACCGGCGGCCTGCACCCGGTCTTCGCGGTCTACGCCACCTTCCTCAACCGCGCCTTCGACCAGGTGCTGATGGACGTCGCGCTGCACAAGTGCGGCGTCACCTTCGTGCTGGACCGGGCCGGCGTCACCGGCAGCGACGGCGCCTCGCACAACGGCATGTGGGACATGTCCATCCTCCAGGTGGTGCCCGGCCTGCGGATCGCCGCGCCGCGCGACGCCGACCAGGTCCGCGCGCAGTTGCGCGAGGCGGTCGAGGTGGACGACGCGCCGACCGTGGTGCGCTACTCCAAGGGCGCGGTCGGCCCCGCGGTCGCCGCGGTCGGCCGGATCGGCGGGATGGACCTGCTGCGCGCCCCCGCCGAGGGGACCAAGCGCCCGGACGTGCTGCTGGTCTCGGTCGGCGCGCTCGCCCCGATGTGCCTGGAGATCGCCTCGCTGCTGGACGCGCAGGGCATCACGACGACCGTGGTCGACCCGCGCTGGGTCAAGCCGGTCGACCCCGAGCTGCCGGCGCTGGCCGCCCGGCACCGGGTGGTCGTCACCGTGGAGGACAACGGCCGGGTCGGCGGCGTCGGCTCGGCCGTCGCCCAGGCGCTGCGCGACGCCGAAGTGGACGTGCCGCTGCGGGACTTCGGCATTCCGCCGCAGTTCCTGGCGCACGGCTCCCGCAAGGACGTGCTGGCCGCCATCGGGCTCACCGCGCCGGACATCGCCCGCCAGGTCACCGGGGTGGTCGCCACCATCGACGGACGGTTCGCCGACGAGGCGGACAGCGCGGGCGCGGTCGCCACGGCCGACGCGGCCGACGAGGTCAGCCAGGACTGACCGCCCGCGGCCGTACGCCGGCCCGGGCCCGTAAGCCGGCCCCCGGGCCGCCGTACACCGGCCGGGCCGGGGCGCGAGCCGCCGCGCGGGCGCACCGCGACACATGCAGGGGGTTCACCCGCAGGGGTGGACCCCCTGCACCGTGGAGGGACGCTTAGGCGCGCCTTTACGGGTGAGGCGATCCACCGGAGTGGAGTAACGAGCACCGCCTCGGGACCGACCGGGGCGGTGCGACGATCCGATGGAGGTGCGCTCGTGGACTCCGGCACGCGTGAGGCGACGACGCGGCGGCAAGGGGTGTTCCGTGCCAAGACGATCGAGGAGTCCATCGCGGACACCGAGGACCCCGAGCACGGACTGCGAAAGGAGCTGTCGGCGCTCGACCTGATCGTCTACGGGGTCGGCGTCATCGTCGGCACCGGCATCTTCGTGGTGACCGGCTCGGTCGCCAAGCAGTACGCCGGCCCGGCCATCGCCCTCGCCTTCATCGCCTCCGCGGTGGTCTGCGGCCTCGCCGCCCTCTGCTACGCCGAGTTCGCCTCCACCGTGCCGGTGGCCGGGTCCGCGTACACCTTCAGCTACGCCTCGATCGGGGAGCTGCCGGCCTGGATCATCGGCTGGGACCTGGTGCTGGAACTGGCGCTCGGCGCGGGCGTGGTGGCCGGCGGCTGGTCGGGATACGTGCGGAACCTGCTGTCGAACGTGGGCATCACCGTGCCGCAGCAGCTCAGCCACTCCAGCGGCCACTACGGCTTCGACATCCTCGCGGCGGGCCTGGTGCTGGTGCTCACCGCCATCGTGATGGCCGGCATGAAGCTGTCGGCGCGGGTCACCGGCCTGGTGGTCGCGGTCAAGGTGACCGTGGTGCTGCTGGTGATCTTCGCCGGGCTGTTCTTCATCACCGGCAGCAACTACTCGCCGTTCCTGCCGCCGTCCAAGCCGAACACCAGCGGCGGCTCGGACCTGCACGCGCCGCTGGTGCAGGTCATGTTCGGCTTCACCCCGTCGTCCTTCGGCGTGATGGGGATCTTCTCCGGCGCCGCGGTGGTCTTCTTCGCCTTCATCGGCTTCGACATCGTGGCCACCGCCGCCGAGGAGACCCGCCACCCGCAGCGGGACATGCCGCGCGGCATCTTCGGCTCGCTGGTGGTGTGCACCGTGCTCTACGTCGCGGTGTCGCTGGTGGTCACCGGCATGCAGAAGTACTCGGAACTGGACACCAGCGCTCCGCTGGCCAGCGCGTTCAAGGCGGTCGGGGCGCCCTTCTGGTCCGGCCTGATCAGCTTCGGCGCCGCGGTCGGCCTGACCTCGGTGGTGATGATCCTGTTGCTGGGCCAGACCCGGGTGTTCTTCGCGATGAGCCGGGACGGCCTGCTGCCGCGCGCATTCTCCCGGGTCCACCCGCGGTTCGGCACCCCGTACCGCACCACGGTGCTGCTCGGCGTGATCGTCGCGCTGATCGCCGGGCTCTTCACCGTCGGGCAACTGGAGGAGATGGTGAACATCGGCACGCTCTTCGCGTTCATCGTCGTCGCCATCGGCGTGATCGTGCTGCGGCACACCCGTCCTGACCTGCCGCGCGCCTTCCGGGCCCCCTGGGTGCCGGTGCTGCCGGTGCTGTCGGTGTGCGCGTCGCTGTGGCTGATGATCAACCTCAGCGTGGAGACCTGGCTGAGGTTCGCCGGCTGGATGCTGGTCGGCTTCGCGATCTACTTCGGGTACGGCCGCAGCCACAGCAGGCTCGCCCGGCGCGACTGACCGCCCCGGGCCCGCCGTGCCGACCGACCCGAGTCCGCGCCGCCGACCGCCGGAGCCCCCGGCCGTCGGGGCAACCGACCGCCGGGCCACCCGTTTTCCGGGGTGGGCCGGACCGGTGGTAGAAATGCGCGAGAGCAGTGCGGGACGATCGAGGTGGCGTAGTCATGACGGAGTCCAAGGGACCCGGCAAAAGCGGCGGTGCGGCGGCGCCGGCGAAGAAGAAGCGGAAGGGTCCGCTCGCCAAGGTGCGGCCCTATGCGGTCGGCATCATGGCGGTGGTGGTGGTCTTCGGCGGCTCCGCGCTGATCGGCGCGCACGTGCGCGCCTCCAAGGACGACAAGGTGTCGGCCCCGACCGGCGCGGTCGGGCCCGCGGTGGTGCCGACCGGCCCGGTGAGCCTGAGCAGCACCGCGAGCCCGAGCCCCAGCGCCAGCAGCGGCCCCAACCTCCAGGTGGCGGTGCGCCCGGCCATCCCGGTCACCGTCACCATCTACGAGGACCTGCGCAGCCCCGACTCCAAGGCGTTCGCCGAGGAGTACGAAGCGGTCCTGCGCCAGATGCTCACCACCGGCCAGGTCCAGATCCACTACCAGCTCGTCACCTCCTCGGACGCGACGTACGGCGGCAAGAGCTCGCAGTACGCCGCCAACGCGGCCGCCTGCGCGCAGGACCAGGGCCGCTTCACGCAGTTCGTGCAGGAGATCTGGGACCACCAGCCGGACCCGCACAGCCACGACCTCGGCAACGAGAAGCTGATCAAGACGCTCGCCCACAAGGCCAAGAAGATCAAGATGGCCAACTTCGAGCCGTGCATCGAGCAGGGTGACCACAAGGGCTGGGTGATCAAGTCGCAGGCCGACTTCGCCCGCTCCGGTCTCGGCCAGCTGCCCGCGCTGGAGATCAACGGCAAGCAGGTCAAGAACGTGCGTACCTCGCTCACCCCGGACAAGCTGCGCTCCATGGTGAACAAGGAGACCAAGCGCGTGATCGCCGTGCAGGCCACCCCGAGCGCCTCACCGACCCTGAGCTGACGCTCCGTCGGGCACCGCGCCGTCCGGCGCGACCCGCACCCGCGCACCGCCCGACACGAGCCGCCCGGCGTCCAACGCCCGGCGGCTCGTGTCGTTTCCCCGCGGTCGCCCGGTGTTCTCCCGCGCTTTCCGGTGAGTTCGGCTCCGGTGGGGAGCTCCCCGCGATCACGACGATTCACACCTTCGGTCAAACAGCTTTCCCGCTTTGCCAACTTTCAGGCGAAATCGGGTAATGAAGGCATGTAGGCATGTGACGCCTGATCGTGGAGGAGTGGTGCGCGTGTCCATACCGGTCTTCGAGGACGTCGAGCCCCTGCCGAGCTGCGGCTGCGAGGACTGCGCGCGCCGCAGACTGGCCGCTTCGGCGGCCCGTGACAGCGCCGCCCCCGTCGGGAGCGCGGCGCGGGCGGTCGTCGCGGCCGCAGCAGTCGGCACCGCGCTGGGCGGCGCCACCGTATGCGCGGCCCCCGCCGCGACCGCCACGGCGAGAGCCGCCGCCGCGACGAGCACCGCCGCCACGGCGAGTGCCGTCGCCGCTGGGCCCATGGCGCTCACCCGCGCGCAGATCCTGGAGCGGGCCGAGACCTGGGTGTCCGCGAAGGTGCCGTACAGCATGACGTCGTACTGGAAGGACGGCTACCGGCAGGACTGCTCGGGCTTCGTGTCGATGGCCTGGGGTCTGAACACCAACGCCTGGACCGGCGACCTCGCCCGTTACGCGGTGCGGATCACCAAGACCCAGCTCCGGCCCGGCGACGTCCTGCTCTTCGACAACGCGGCCGACCCGGTCAAGGGTTCGCATGTCGTGCTCTTCGGCGGCTGGGTCGACGACGCCCGCACCGAGTACACCGGGTACGAACAGACGATGCCCGGCACCCGGGTGCGGAGCATCCCGTACGCGTACTGGTCGAACTCCGCGAAGTACGTGCCCTACCGGGACAAGTACCTGGCCGCCAAGAGCGAGCCGCCGGGGTCCGGCGCCGCCTTCCCGGGGCGCGGGGCGTTCGGCCCCGGGGCGAACAACGCGTCCGTCACCCGGCTGGGCAGGATGCTCGTCGGCCGCGGCGCACGCGGCTACTACCGGGTGGGCCCCGGGCCGAAGTGGGGACAGGCCGACGCCCGGGCCACCGCGGCCTTCCAGCGAGCCCAGGGCTGGACCGGCGCGGACGCGGACGGCCTGCCGGGACCCACCACGTGGAAGTACCTCACCGACCACCGCGGCAAGGACATCGGCGGCACCCCCGCGAAGAAGGCGCCGACGGGCACGACGGCGCCGACCGGCACGCAGGCCGCGACCACGACGACCGCCCCCGGGACCCCCGGGTCCGTGACCGCCTCGGCTGGGACGCCCGGGTCTGTGACGGCCGCGACTACGGTGACGGTGCCTGTTGTGGGCGCCTCGGCTGGGACGGCCGGGTCCGTGACTACGGCGACTACGGCGGCGGTGCCTGTTGTGGGCTCCTCGGCTGGGACGGCCGGGTCTGTGACTACGGCGACTACGGCGGCGGTGCCTGTTGTGGGCGCCTCGGCTGGGACGGCCGGGTCTGTGACTACGGCGGCTACGGCGGCGGTGCCTGTTGTGGGCGCCTCGGCTGGGACGGCCGGGTCTGTGACTACGGCGGCTACGGCGGCGCCTGTTGTGGGCTCCTCGGCTGGGACGCCCGGGTCCGTGACCACGACCGGCGCCACCACGGCCGGGACGACCACCGCGCATGCCGTCGGCGGCGGAGCGCCCGACCCCGGCCCGGCGTCGCTGCCCGGCCCCGGCCCGGTGTCGGCGCCGCACTACCCGGGCCAGGGCGCCTTCCGTCCCGGCCGCAGCAGCGCCGACGTGCTGGCCCTGGGCACCCGCCTGGTCGCCAAGGGCTTCGGCACGCACTACCGGGTCGGCCCCAGCCGTACCTGGTCCGAGGCCGACCGGCGCAATGTGGAGGCGTTCCAGCGCGCCCTGGGCTGGTCGAGGCGTGACGCGGACGGCCGACCCGGCCCCGAGACCTGGAGGCGACTGTTCACGTGACCGCGCCGAGCGCTTTCCCCGCCCCCGGACCGAGCGACCCGCCGCCGCCCCCGCGGGCCCGGCCCCGTACCCCGACCGCGGGCACCGCCCGGACCTCGGACACCGCCCCGACGATGGCGCTGCCCGCCGGCACCGTGCCCTGGCAGGCCCGCGAGACCGAGCCGGACCGAGAGGCGCCGGGCGGCGGCGAGCACGCCTGCCGCGCGCTCCCGGACACCTTCGTGGAGCGGCCCGGGCCGTGCCTGCCCGGCTGGGTCGCGGTCCTCACCGCACTCGCCGCCGCCTGCGCCGCGGCCGCGCTGCTGTGGCGGGCCGGCGCCCTGCCCTCCTGGCTCGACGGGCCGTTGCTGCCGCGCTCGCCCCGCACCGGGGCCGGCGGGCCGCTGTGGGCGGGCCTGGTCCCGCTCGCCGCCGTCGTGCTGCTGGCGCTGTCCGGGCTGGCCCGTGGCCGCCCCGGCAGCGTCCGCGTGCTCAGCCGCTGCGGGTCGTACCGGGGGACCGTACGCGGCACCGGGCTGCTGTGGATCAGCCCGCTGCTGCACCGCCGCCATGTCGATGTGACGCTGCGGCACTGGCGCAGCCGCCCGATCGACGCCGTGGACGCCCACGGCACCCCGCTGCGGGTCGAACTGCTGCTGGTGTGGCGGGTGCGGGACACCGCGAGAGCCGTCTACGCGGTCCGCGACCACGGCCGGTTCCTGCGCGAGGCGGTCGAGGCCGCCGTCGCCCGTGTCGCCGCCCGGTACCCGGTGGACGACTTCCGCGGCGAGCGCCCCACGCTGCGGGAGTGCGAGCGCGTCGCCGACGACCTGACCCGGCTGATCGCCGCCGAGGTCCGCGCGGTGGGCGTCGAGGTCTTCTCGGCCACCCCGGTCCGGATCGACTACGCGCCCGAACTGGCCGCCGCGATGCGGCGGGCCCGGGTCGCGGCGGTCGACGCGAAGCGCCGCAAGGCCGCGCTCGACGACGTGCTAGGCGCGGTGGGGGAGACGCTGCGCGGGATCTCCGAGCGCGGTCTCGGCCAGCTCGACGAGTACGAACGCAAGGCGCTGGTCCGCGACTTGACGGTGGCACTGCTCACGTCCTGAGCGCGTCCGGCCGCGCGCGGTGAGGTGCGCGTGCGGGACGAGCCCGCGTCCGCGGCTGGTCGGGGTGTGCGGCCGGTCAGGGTGCCGCGCCCCCCGGCTTCCCGACGGCCTCGGCCCGCGCCGTGGCAACGAACGTGCCCGGTCCTCCGTCGAGGAGGCCGGGCACGTTCGTCATGGGGGTCTGCTACGCGGGGACGCTCGCGACGCCGGGGGCGAGGAACGGCTTGCCGTTCACCCGCTCGGAGACGCCCTCGCGGTCGAGGTAGGGGGTGATCCCGCCGAGGTGGAAGGGCCAGCCGGCGCCCGTGATCAGGCAGAGGTCGACATCCTGCGCCTCGGCCACGACACCGTCCGCCAGCATCAGCCCGATCTCCTGCGCGACCGCGTCCAGCACCCGCGCGCGCACCTGCTCCTCGCTGAGCACGGAGTCGCCCTGCTTCAGCAGCGCCGCGACCTCCGGGTCCAGCTCGGGCGCGCCCGAGTCGTAGACGTAGAAGCCGCGCTTGCCGGCCTTGACCACGGCCGCGAGGTTCTCCGAGACCGTGAAGCGGTCCGGGAAGGCGCCGTGCAGCGTCTCGGAGACGTGCAGGCCGATCGCCGGGCCGACCAGCTCCAGCAGCACCAGCGGCGACATCGGCAGCCCGAGCGGCTCGATCGCCTTCTCCGCGACCGCCACCGGGGTGCCCTCGTCGATGATGTTCTGGATCTCGCCCATGAAGCGGGTCAGGATGCGGTTGACCACGAACGCGGGCGCGTCCTTGACCAGCACCGCGGTCTTCTTCAGCTTCTTCGCCACCGCGAAGGCGGTGGCCAGCGACGCGTCGTCGGTGCCCTCGCCCCGGACGATCTCCAGCAGCGGCAGCACCGCGACCGGGTTGAAGAAGTGGAAGCCGACCACCCGCTCCGGGTGCTCCAGCTTCGCGGCCATCTCCGAGACCGACAGCGACGAGGTGTTGGTCGCCAGGATCGCGTCCGGCCGGACCACGGCCTCCAGTTCGGCGAAGACCTGCTGCTTGACGCCCATCTCCTCGAAGACGGCCTCGATCACGAAGTCCGCGTCGCCGAACGCGGTCGCCTTGTCGAGGTGGCCGGTGACCAGTGCCTTCAGCCGGTTCGCCTGGTCCTGGCCGATCCGGCCCTTGCCGAGCAGCTTGTCGACCTCGCCGTGGACGTACCCCACGCCCTTGTCGATCCGCGCCTGGTCGATGTCGGTCAGCACGACCGGCACTTCGAGACGGCGGACGAAGAGCAGGGCGAGCTGGGAGGCCATCAGGCCCGCGCCGACCACGCCGACCTTGGTCACCGGGCGGGCCAGCGACTTGTCGGGGGCGCCGACCGGGCGCTTGCCGCGCTTCTGCACCAGGTTGAAGGCGTAGATGCCGGCCCGCAGTTCGCCGCCCATGATCAGGTCGGCGAGCGCGGTGTCCTCGGCCTCGAAGCCCTTGCGCAGGTCGCCGTTTTTCGCCGCGGCGATGATGTCCAGCGCCCGGTACGCGGCAGGCGCGGCGCCGTGCACCTTGCCGTCCGCGATGAACCGGCCGAGGGCCACCGCCTGGTCCCACGCCTCGCCGCGGTCGACCTCGGTGCGGACCACCTCCAGCTCGCCCTTGAGCACCGCCGCGGTCCAGGCCAGCGACTGCTCCAGGAAGTCCGCGGCCTCGAACAGCGCGTCGGCGATGCCGAGTTCGTGCACCTGGGCGCCCTTGAGCTGGCGGTTCTGGTTGAGCGAGTTCTCGATGATGACGGTCACCGCGCGGTCGGCGCCGATCAGGTTCGGCAGCAGGGTGCAGCCGCCCCAGCCGGGTACCAGGCCGAGGAAGACCTCGGGCAGCGAGAACGCGGGCACCGACGCGGAGACCGTGCGGTAGGAGCAGTGCAGGCCGATCTCGACGCCGCCGCCCATCGCGGCGCCGTTGTAGTACGCGAAGGTCGGCACCGCCAGCGACTGCAACCGCTTGAAGACGTCGTGGCCGCCGCGGCCGATGGCCAGCGCGTCCTCGTGCCGCCGCAGCAGCTCCACGCCCTTGAGGTCGGCGCCGACCGCGAAGATGAACGGCTTGCCGGTGACGCCGACGCCGACGATCTCGCCGTCCGCGGCCTCCTTCTCGACCTGGTCGAGGGCGGCGTCGAGGTTCGCCAGCGACTGCGGGCCGAGCGTGGTCGGCTTGGTGTGGTCGAAGCCGTTGTCGAGGGTGATCAGCGCGAACCGGCCCGCCCCCGGCAGGTCGATGTGGCGCACCTGGGCGTCGGTGACGACCTCGCCGGGGAACAGCTCGGCCGCGCCCTTCAGCAGATCTGCGGTGGAACTCACTTGCCGCTCCCGTCGAAGTTCGGGTTCTCCCAGATGACCGTGCCGCCCATGCCGAAGCCGACACACATGGTGGTGATGCCGTAGCGCACCTGCGGCTGGTCCTCGAACTGCCGGGCGAGCTGGGTCATCAGCCGCACCCCGGAGGCGGCCAGCGGGTGGCCGTAGGCGATGGCGCCGCCGTACTGGTTGACCCGCGGGTCGTCGTCGGCGATGCCGTAGTGGTCCAGCAGGGACAGCACCTGCACCGCGAACGCCTCGTTCACCTCGAACAGGCCGATGTCGTCGATGCCCAACCCCGCCTTGGCGAGCGCCTTCTCGGTGGCCGGGATCGGGCCGATGCCCATCACCTCCGGCTCCACGCCCGCGAAGGCGTACGACACCAGGCGCATCTTCACCGGCAGGTCCAGCTCGCGGGCCACGTCCTCGGCGGCGAGCAGGGAAGCGGTGGCGCCGTCGTTGAGCCCGGCGGCGTTGCCCGCGGTGACCCGGCCGTGCGGCCGGAACGGCGTCTTCAGCCCGGCGAGCTGCTCCCGGGTGGTGCCCGGCCGCATCGGCTCGTCGGCGGTGGCCAGCCCCCAGCCGGTCTCGCCGACCTCCGGGTCGGTGCGGCGGATCGCGATCGGCACCAGGTCCTGCTGGATCTTCCCGTTCGCGTACGCCTTCGCGGCCTTCTCCTGGCTGCGGACGGCGTACTCGTCGGCGCGTTCCTTGGTGAGCTGCGGGAACCGGTCGTGCAGGTTCTCCGCGGTCATGCCCATGAACATCGCGGACTCGTCGACCAGCTTCTCGGAGACGAACCGCGGGTTGGGGTCCACGCCCTCGCCCATCGGGTGCCGGCCCATGTGCTCCACGCCGCCGGCCAGCACCACGTCGTACGCGCCGAAGGCGATGCCGCCGGCGGTGGTGGTCACCGCGGTCATGGCACCCGCGCACATGCGGTCGATCGAGAAGCCGGGCACGGTGGTGGGCAGTCCGGCGAGGATGCCGGCGGTACGGCCGAGGGTCAGCCCCTGGTCGCCGATCTGGGTGGTGGCCGCGACGGCGACCTCGTCGACCTTCGCCGGGTCGAGGCCGGGGTTGCGCCGCAGCAGCTCGCGGATGGACTTGATCACCAGGTCGTCGGCGCGGGTCTCGTGGTAGATACCCTTCGGGCCCGCCTTGCCGAACGGGGTGCGGACGCCGTCGACGAAGACGACCTCCCTCGCGGTACGAGGCACGATGCTCCCTTTGATTGTGTTCGCTCGCCTCCGGGCGCTTCGACCCGGTGTCGACGGTCGTCGCTCCCGCGCTCGTTCCTCGCTTGTCGCTCCTCCACTTTCGACACCGGCGCGCCCTTTGGCTCGCTCACCGGCGAACCCGGGTGGATGGTGACCGTGCGGGTGGACGTACTCCGAGGAGTGGACGCGTCTGACGCACCCAATGCTACTCATGGGTAACCCATGTGCCTACTCCTACCCCGGCATGCGGCGCAGGTCACACCGAAGAGCCGTCCGGTGGACGGCGGTTCGGGTGTTACTGAGGGTTACTCGGAGGTCGTGCCGAGGGCTATTCGGCGGCCGGGGCGGGCGGCTGGGTGGTGAGCGCCTGGGTGAGCAGGGGCGTGTTGAGGGCGACCTGCCAGGGCCGGGCGCCGAGGGAGGCGAGGGCGTCCGCGACGGCCTCGGGGGTGATCGAGGACGGCGGCGCCCAGCAGATCCGGCGGACGGTGTCCGGCGTGACCAGGTTCTCCTGGGGGAGGTTCAGCTCCTCGGCGAGCGCGGAGACCGCGGCGCGGGCCGCGGAGAGCCGGGCGGCGGCCGCCGGGTCCTTGTCGGCCCAGGCGCGCGGCGGCGGGGGGCCGGTGTACGCGGCCGTGGGCTGCGGGAGTTCGCGCTCCGGCAGGGCCCGGGCGCGGTCGATCGCGGCCTGCCACTGCTCGAGCTGGCGGCGGCCCATCCGATGGCCGAAACCGGGCAGCGCGGCGAGCGCGTGGACGTTCGGCGGCGTCTCCAGGGCGGCGGCGACGATCGCCGCGTCGGTGAGCACCCGCCCGGGGGAGACGTCCCGCTCGCGGGCGGTACGGTCCCGCGCCTGCCACAGCTCGCGCACGATGCCGATCTGCCGGCGGCGGCGCACCTTGTGCATGCCGGAGGTACGGCGCCAGGGATCGACCCGGGGAGGCGGCGGCGGGGCCGCGGCGATCGCGGAGAACTCCTGGAGCGCCCAGTCGAGCTTGCCCTGGCCGCGCAGCTCCTCCTCCAGGGCGTCGCGCAGGTCGACCAGCAGCTCCACGTCGAGTGCCGCGTACCGAAGCCACGGCTCCGGCAGCGGCCGGGTGGACCAGTCGACCGCGGAGTGGCCCTTCTCCAGCGTGAAGCCCAGTACGTTCTCCACCATGGCGCCCAGGCCGACCCGGGCGAACCCGGCCAGCCGTCCGGCCAGTTCGGTGTCGAACAGGGAGCTCGGCCGCATGCCCAGCTCGAACAGGCACGGGAGGTCCTGGGTGGCGGCGTGCAGGACCCATTCGGTGCCGTCCAGCGCCTCGCCCAAGGACGAGAGGTCGGGACATCCGACGGGGTCGATCAGCGCGGTCCCTGCCCCGGTGCGGCGCAGCTGGACCAGATAGGCCCGCTGTCCGTACCGGTAGCCGGAGGCGCGCTCGGCATCGACGGCGACCGGACCGGAACCTGCGGCGAACGCCGCGACGACTTCTGCGAGGGCCTCCGGGCTGGCGGTCACCGGCGGGATTCCCTCGCGCGGGTCCAGCAGCGGGACCGGCGCCGATGATTCCTGGATTGCGGTCTCTCTGGCGTCGGTCACCTGTCAAGGGTAGCCGTGGTGAGCCGCCGTGGTGGATCTCCGTCGCAGCACGATTGCCGACCGGCCGACGTCACGGCCGGGGACGGGGGGTGTCGAGGCGGTGTCCGGCAGGCCGCGGCGGGCCCGGGGGGGGCGGGACGGCCCCGGGCCCCCCACGGGGGCCCGGGGGGGGGGGGGGTGC
>NZ_JBFBIV010000149.1:0-13342 GCF_040702025.1 Streptomyces sp. NPDC088194
GGCCCGGGCCCCCGCCCCCCGGGGGGGCGCGGCCCTCCCGCCGACGCGCCGCAGGAACCCCGCGCCCCGGGGCGCTGCGCTCCCCCAGGGCTTCGCCTGGGAGGGACCCCCGCCCCCACCGGCAGGTGCTCCCTCGACCGGCGGAACAAGGCACCCCGGGGGGTCCGGTCACCCCGACAGCGTGTTGGCGGTGCCCACGGCCCGCAGGACGGCGGCGGCCTTGTTGCGGCACTCCGTGTCCTCGGCGACCGGGTCGGAGTCGGCGACGATGCCCGCGCCGGCCTGGACGTAGGCGGTGCCGTCGCGGAGCAGCGCCGTACGGATGGCGATCGCGGTGTCGGAGTCGCCGGCGAAGTCGAGATAGCCGACGCAGCCCCCGTACAACCCCCGCCTGGCGGGCTCCAGTTCCTCGATGATCTGCATCGCGCGGGGCTTGGGAGCGCCGGAGAGGGTGCCCGCCGGGAAGCAGGCGGTGAGCACGTCGAAGGCGGTACGGCCGGGCGCGACGCGGCCGGTGACGGTCGAGACGATGTGCATCACGTGCGAATAGCGCTCGACCGACATGAAGTCGACCACCTCGACGCTGCCGGGTTCGCAGACCCGGCCGAGGTCGTTGCGGCCGAGGTCGACCAGCATCAGGTGCTCGGCCCGCTCCTTGGGGTCGGCGAGCAGTTCCTCGGCGAGCGCCGCGTCGGCCTGCGGGGTGGCGCCGCGCGGCCGGGTGCCCGCGATCGGGTGCACCATGGCGTGCCCGTCCTCGACCTTGACCAGCGCCTCGGGGCTGGAGCCGACCACGTCGAAACCGCCCTCCGCGCCCCCGTCCTCGCCCGGGAAACGCAACAGGTACATGTACGGGCTCGGGTTGGTGGCCCGCAGCACCCGGTAGACGTCCAGCGCGCTCGCCGTGCACGGGGTCTCGAACCGCTGCGAGGGCACCACCTGGAACGCCTCGCCGGCCCTGATCCGCTCCTTGACGTCCTCCACCGCGTCCCGGAAGTCCTGGCCGCCCCACCGGGTGGTGTACTCCGGCAGCTCCGAGGGCGGCAGCGCGACCGGCGGGTGCTCGACCGGGCGGCCCAGGTCCGCCTGCATCGCGTCCAGCCGTGCCACCGCGTCGGCGTACGCCTCGTCCACGCCGGTGTCCTCGTCGTTGTGGTTGATCGCGTTGGCGATCAGCAGCACGCTGCCGTCCCAGTGGTCCAGCACGGCCATGTCCGAGGTGAGCAGCATCGTCAGTTCGGGCAGCCGGAGTTGGTCGCTCCCGTGCTCGCCGATCCGCTCCAGGCGCCTGACGATGTCGTAGCCGAGGTAGCCGACCATGCCGCCGGTGAACGGGGGCATGCCCTCGACCAGGTCGCGCGGGGTGTGCAGGGCCTCCACGGTGGCCCGCAGCGCGGCCAGCGGGTCGCCGTCCACCGGGACGCCCACCGGCGGGGTGCCGAGCCAGTGCGCCTGCCCGTCGCGCGCGGTCAGCGTCGCGGCCGAGCGGACCCCGACGAAGCTGTAGCGGGACCAGGCTTTGCTGTCCTCCGCGGATTCCAGCAGGAAGGTGCCGACGCGCTCGCCCGCGAGTTTTCTGTACAGGCCGACCGGGGTGTCGCCGTCCGCGAGCAATCGCCTGCTGACCGGAATGACGCGACGGTCGACGGCGAGCTTGCGGAACGTAGCGAGGTCCATGGCCGCAGAGAGTATCCGCACCCGGGTGCCCCTGTCCGCCCGGGCGGCCCGGCCCGGTCCCTCCCGGACCTTGCGGCCGGTGGCGGGTTGCGCTCCTCCCTGAACCGACAGAACACGGCAGCCAGGGTCCGCTAGCCCTCCAGCAGGACATCCGCATCGAAGCAGGTGCGGTCGCCGGTGTGGCAGGCCGCGCCGACCTGGTCGACGCGGACGAGGATCGTGTCGCCGTCGCAGTCGAGGGCGACGGACTTGACGTGCTGGACGTGGCCGGAGGTGTCGCCCTTGACCCAGTACTCGTGGCGGCTGCGGCTCCAGTAGGTGCAGCGGCCGGTCGTGAGGGTGCGGTGGAGCGCCTCCGCGTCCATCCACCCGAGCATCAGCACCTCACCGGTGTCGTACTGCTGGGCGATGGCCGGAACCAGCCCATCGGGGTTGCGCTTCAGGCGCGCGGTGATCGCGGGGTCGAGCGAGGACGACGGCATACGACCATTCTGCCGCCGATTCGCCGCAACGAGAAAAGCCGCATTGACTGGCAAACGCCGCAAGGCGATTGTCCGTTATACGGTAGCCGCTCGCCCCGTGTCACCCGTATGGGGCATCCTTTCGCCATGGGTTTTCCTCCGCCGCCGCCAGATGGTCCCCCGCCGCCTCCCGACCAGGGCGGCGGTTTTGGGCCGCCGCAGGGTTTCGGCCCGCCACCGCCTCCTCCCCCACCGGGTGAAGGCGGCTACGGTGCTCCCCAACAACCCGGCGGCGGCCAGTCGTACGGATATCCGCAGCAGCCCGACGGCCAGCAGCCGTACGGCTACCCCCAACAGCCCGACGGGCAGCAGCCGTACGGCTACCCGCAGCAGGGCCAGCAGGGCGGGTACGGCCCGCCCGGGCAGCCCGGCGCGCCGATGCCGCCGGCCGGCTACGGCTACCCCGGCGACCCGCAGGGCTTCGGCTACCAGCCGCCCCCGCCGCCGAACAACACCAAGCGCAACGTGTGGCTCGCGGTCGGCGCGGTCGTGGTGATCGGCGCGATCGTCGGCGGGGTCGCGGTGGCCAGCAGCGGCGGCGACAAGAAGAAGAACGCCGACGACAAGCCGACCCACAGCGTCAGCATCAGCGGTCTGCCGACCGGGCTGCCCACGCCCAGCTTCACGCTGCCGACGGACCTCCCGACGGACGACCCGACGCTGGACCTCCCGACGGACCTGCCCACCGGCGACGACACCGGCCTGCCCACCGACCCGTCCTCGCCGGACGAGAAGCTGGTGCCGTACGTCTCGCTGAAGCCGGGAGTCTGCTTCGACGCTCCGTCCCTGACGTCGACGGTCTCGGAGGTGACGAAGCGCTCGTGCAGTTCCGCGCACGACGCGCAGGTCGTCGCGAACGAGACGCTCAGCGGCACCTTCTCCACCGACGCGGAGATCCAGAGCAAGGCGCTGTCGCTGTGCCAGTCCGACGCGCGCAAGCATCTGCCGCACGACGGCCGGGAGTACTACCCGTACGCGCTGTTCCCGAAGCTCATCACGTACGAGCTGCAGGGCAAGAAGACCGTCACCTGCTCGCTGACCCGCAACAACGGGTCGAACCACACCAAGCTGTACAGCAAGCTCTGACCGGCGACGGGTGCGGCGGCGCGGGAGCGGCGCACCCGTTCGCACGACTTGAGATGATCCGGCGGCCGGAAGCGGATGTTTTCGGCCGCCGGATGGTTAGCCTTGCGGTATGACGACCCATGCGCAGCGTGAACGTCTGCTCCTCGCCGACCTGCTGGAGCGTTCGGGGCCCGACGCCCCGACGCTCTGCGCGGGCTGGACCACCAAGGACCTCGCCGCCCACGTCGTGGTGCGGGAACGCCGGGGCGACGCGGCCGTGGGGATGGTGGTGCCGCGGCTCGCCGACCGCCTGGAGCGGGTCCGCAACGAGTACGCGGCGAAGCCCTTCGCCGAGCTCGTCCAGCTGATCAGGACCGGCCCACCGCGGCTGTCGCCCTTCTCCCTCAAGCAGGTGGACGAGGCGTCGAACACCCTGGAGTTCTACGTCCACACCGAGGACGTACGGCGTGCGGCGGCGGACTGGACCCCGCGCACGATCGACCCCGTCTTCGGGGACGCGCTCTGGGCGCGGCTGGAGCGGGCCGCCCGGCTGCTCGGGCGGCGCAGCCCGGTCGGGCTGGTGCTGCGCTGCCCGGACGGGCGGACCGCCGTCGCGCACAAGGGCACGCCGGTCGTCACCGTGACCGGGGAGCCGGCCGAGCTGGCGATGTTCGTGTTCGGCCGCCAGGCCGCGGCGAAGGTCGAGACGGACGGCCCGGAGGACGCGGTCGCGAAGGCCCACGAAGCGAATCTAGGGGTGTAGCCGCGCTGGACCCCCCGGGCTGCCCGGTCCCGTGAGTCGAGGGACCTTGCGGTCCGCGGTGGCTTGTCGCGCCGTTCCCCGCGCCCCTGGGGTGGTGCGGCTCACTTCGCGGAGCGCACCGCCGGGGAGGCCAGGCCGACGGCGCCGCCGAGCATGCTCACCGCGCCGGCCGTGAGGAAGACCGGGGTGGGGCCGAAGGAGGCGACGGCGGCGCCGAAGAGGGGGTAGACGAGGGGCGCGATGCCGAAGCCGGTGAGGCTCATGACGGAGGTGACACGGCCGAGGTAGGCGGGGTCGGACGCGGACTGGATCATCGCGACGGCGAGGCCGCCGCAGACCCCGCAGATGAGCCCGGCGAGCAGGGCGAGCGCGACGGCGACGCCGAGGACGGGGGCCACGCCGATCAGCCCGATCGTCGCGGAACCGCCGAAGAGCGTGACGATCTGCACGACACCGGCCCTGCGGAACCTGCCGCGTACGGCCATCAGCAGCGCGCTGGCGGCCGCGCCGGCCCCGAACGCGGCGATGATCCAGCCGTATCCGCCGGAGCCCCAGCCGCGTTGCCGGGTGAGCAGCACCATGCCGATGTTGAGCGGGCCGACGAGCCCGAACTCGCTGATGGCGCCGGACAGCACGAGCGGGCCGACCAGCCGGTGCCGGCGTATGTAGCGCAGCCCGTCGCGCAGTTCGTCCCAGGCGGTGCCGTCGACGGGCTCGCCGTCCGCGGGTCGGCCGTCCTCGGGCTCGGGAGCGCCCGCGGATGCGGGGTCGCGGTCCCGCTTCAACTCGCCGATGCGGATGGTGAGCAGGAGCGGAACGGACAGCGCGAACATGCCGCCGGCCACGGCGAACGCGGTGCTCGCGCCGCCGAGGCCCATGGCGAGCCCGCCCAGCGGCGGCCCGGCGATGTCGCCGGCGCGCACGGCGAGCGCGCGCATCCCCTGGAGCCGGACGAGCTGGTCGCGGGCGACGAGCCGTGGCGGCAGCGCGCCGACCGCGGGCATGAACAGCGCGTCCACGACGCCGAAGGCGAGGGCGACGGCCACCAGCAGCCACAGGCCGGGCGTGGTCAGCGCGAGCACCGCGGCGGCGGTGAGGATCAGCACGCAGCGCACCGCGTCGCTGCTGATCACCACCAGGCGCGGCCCGAAGCGGTCGGCCACCACTCCCCCGCCGAGCATGAGCAGGGCGCGCGGTACGGCGCCGACGGCCATCACCAGGCCCACCTCCGCGGCCGGTGCCACCTTCGCGGCGGCGAAGCCGAGGGCGAGGAAGTAGACGCTGTCGCCGAGCAGGGAGGCGGTGTACGCGGTCAGCCAGCGCAGCACGTTCGGGTCGCGGTGGGCTGCGGTCGTACGGGTGGGCGCCGGGGAGGCGTGCGCGGTGCCGATCATGGCGGATGGGCCTTCCTGGTGGGCGGGTGGGACGCTGCGCATGGCGGGACGACGTCGTACGTAAGGTGCGCTGTCAGGGCATGCGGGCCTTACCCGCGGACTCGGTAAGGGGCAGGCATCAGGGCGTGCGGGCCTTACCGGCGGGCTGTCGCGCGAGATGCGCGCCGGGTGGGGTGTGGGGTGGATCGGTTGTCGGTGGGCGGCGCCGGGCAGGGGCGGACGGTCTCAACCCCCGCCTGGGGCCCTGTCGGCGGACCTGGGCGCCGACCGTCCTCGGCGCTACCCGCGGTGCGGGAAGCCGTACATGTGGACCGAGACGTGCTCACGGCCCTCGGTGTCGCCGGCCTCCTCCGCGGCCTTGCCGCGATCGGCCCAGCGCCACATGAGGGCGCCGATCTCGTCGGCCATCTCCTGGAGTTCGGCGGCCGTCAGCCGCGGCATGAACTCGTTGGAGAAGGCCGCCTCCGTCCACTCCTTGGACCACGCGGGCAGTTCGTCCAGGTACTGCTCGTACCGCTCCGCGCGGGTGGCCAGGAGTTGCCGGGTGACCTGGCTGAGGACGGCGACGCCCTCGGGCTGGTCGTCGAAGTCGGAGTTGCGGAAGTTGAAGCCGCGGTCGGAGGAGAGCTTCCACCAGCGCTCGCGGCCGTCGCCGTCGTGTCCGGGCGCCTCGACGATGAAGCCGTGCGCGGCGAGCTTGCGCAGGTGGTAGCTGACCAGCGACACCGCCTCGTCGACCTGGTCGGCCAGCCGCGAGGCGGTGGCCTCGCCGCTGGTGAACAGCGCGCGGTAGATCCGGATGCGCAACGGGTGGGTGAACACCTTCAGCGCTTCCAGGTCGGTGATGCGCGGTGCGCGATTGCGCGGTTCATGAGCCGGAGCTGCCTGTTCGTCTGCCACCCTCCCTACCGTAGATAGGAAAGAAAAGTTGCGCAACACTATTTGCGCAACTTCTCTTTCCTATCTCCGCGCGCCGATTCCCCGGACTTCCCGCGTCCGCGCCACGCCCCCGGCAGGATGGCAGCCATGTCTCTCCACGGCACCCGTGCCCACCTCGCCGACCCCGCCGGCCTTCCGCCCCTGGTCGAACGCGCGGCACAGACCGCCCAGCAGCTCGACTTCCCCTACTCCTGCCGGCCCGAACAGGGGCGGCTGCTGCACGCGTTGGCCGCCGGCGCGCGGCGGATCGGCGAGACCGGGACCGGCTGCGGGGTGGGGCTGGCCTGGCTCGTCTCGGGGATGCGCACCGGCGCCACCGCGGTCAGCGTCGAGCGCGACCCCGTACGGGCCGAGGCCGCCGCCAAGCTCTTCGCCCCGTACGCGCCCGACGTCCACGTGGTGTGCGCCCAGTGGACGGAGATAGCCGCGCACGGGCCGTTCGACCTGCTCGTCCTCGACGGCGGCGGCCAGGGCAAGGACGCGGGCGGCGCGGCGGCCGACCCGGCGGCCCTCCTCACGCCCGGCGGCCTGCTCGTCGTCGACGACTTCACGCCCTCCGCCGGGCAGCCCCCCACCTTCCAGGGCCGCCCGGACACCGCCCGCCTGCACTGGCTGGAGCACCCCGCCCTGCACACGGTCGAGATCCCGCTCGCGCCCGACTTCGCGGTGCTCGTCGGCACCCGTACCGGCACGGCGCTGTGACCGCGGAGCCGGGGCGGCCAACGGCCCGGCGGCCTCAGCGGACCGGGTGGCCCGCTTCCCTCAGCGCCGACTTGACCTCGCCGATCCGCAGGTCGCCGAAGTGGAAGACGGACGCGGCCAGCACCGCGTCCGCGCCCGCGGCCACCGCCGGCGGGAAGTCGGCGACCCGGCCGGCGCCGCCGGAGGCGATCACCGGCACGGTCACGCGGGCCCGCACCGCCGCGATCATCTCGGTGTCGTAGCCGTCCTTGGTGCCGTCCGCGTCCATCGAGTTGAGCAGGATCTCGCCGGCCCCGAGGTCGGCCGCGCGCTCCGCCCACTCCACCGCGTCGATGCCGGTGCCGCGCCGCCCGCCGTGCGTGGTGACCTCGAACGAGCCGGTCGGGGTGCGCCGGGCGTCGACCGAGAGCACCAGCACCTGGCGGCCGAACCGCTCGGCGATCTCCCGGATCAGCTCGGGGCGGGCGATCGCCGCGGTGTTCACGCCCACCTTGTCCGCACCGGCCCGCAGCAGCTTGTCCACGTCGTCGGCGCTGCGCACCCCGCCACCGACGGTGAGCGGGATGAAGACCTGCTCGGCGGTGCGGCGCACCACGTCGTAGGTGGTCTCCCGGTCCCCGGAGGACGCGGTGATGTCGAGGAAGGTCAACTCGTCGGCGCCCTCGGCGTCGTACAGCTTCGCCATCTCGACCGGATCGCCGGCGTCGCGCAGGTTCTGGAAGTTGACGCCCTTGACCACCCGCCCGGCGTCCACGTCCAGGCAGGGGATGACTCGGACCGCGAGGCTCATGCGCCGCCCTCTTCTCGTTCGCCGGGCTCCACGGGCCCGCCCCGCGCGTCGCCGCGGTACGCCTCGATCTCCACCTCGACCAGCACCCGGGAGTCCGCGAACCCCGCCACCACGACCATCGTGGCGGCCGGCCGCACCGCCCCGAACACCTCGAGATGCGCCCGGCCGACCTCGTCGGCGTCCCGCGCGTGGCTGAGGTACATCCGGGTCCGGATCACGCTGCCGGCGTCCAGGCCGAACGGCTCCAGCGCGGAAAGCGCGCTGCGGAAGGCGCTGACCGTCTGGTCGTACGGCTCGGCGTCGCCGGGGACGGTGCCGCTGGCGGGTGCGGGCATGATCCCGGCCACGATGACCCGGTCACCCGCCGCGACCACGCGGGAGGAGCCGATCGCCTCCTCCCAGGAACTGTCGTCCGAGCGGACACGGTGCACCTGCGGGGATCGCGCGGACTCCGGGGAATCCTGGGTTTCCGGGGATTCCGGGGATTCCGGGGATTCCGGGGATTCCGGGACTTCCGGGGACTCGGTCATCGGGAAACAGCCTCCAGGGCTTCTTGAAGCGTGAACGCCTCCGCGTAGAGCGCCTTCCCGACGATCGCGCCTTCCACGCCCTTCGGGACGAGCGTGGCGATCGCCCGCAGGTCGTCGAGGCTGGAGACGCCGCCGGAGGCGACCACGGGCTTGTCGGTGGCCGCGCACACGTTCTCCAGCAGCTCCAGGTTGGGGCCCTGGAGGGTGCCGTCCTTCGCGATGTCGGTCACGACGTACCGCGCGCAGCCCTCGGAGTCCAGCCGGGCCAGCGTTTCGTACAGGTCGCCGCCGTCACGGGTCCAGCCGCGGCCGCGCAGCGTGGTGCCGCGCACGTCCAGGCCGACCGCGATCCGGTCGCCGTACTCGGCGATCACCTTGGCCACCCACTCCGGGCTCTCCAGCGCGGCCGTGCCGAGGTTGACCCGGGTGCAGCCGGTGGCCAGCGCCGCCGCGAGGCTGTCGTCGTCGCGGATGCCGCCGGACAGCTCGACCTTGATGTCCATGGTGCGGGCCACCCCGGCGATCAGGTCGCGGTTGTCGCCGGTGCCGAACGCCGCGTCGAGGTCGACCAGATGCAGCCACTCCGCGCCCGCCTGCTGCCAGGCCAGCGCCGCGGCGAGCGGGTCGCCGTAGGAGGTCTCCGAGCCGGACTCGCCGTGCACCAGGCGGACGGCCTGGCCGTCGCGGACGTCGACGGCGGGGAGGAGTTCGAGCGTGCTCATCGGAATGCGGTCCTCGGGGGATCGGTCGGATGCGGGGCGGTCGGTCGTACGGTCATACGGTCGGTCGGTGAGCCGGTGGTCCGGCAGCCGGCCGGACCGTCGAGCGGTCGGTCGGCCGGTGGATCGGCCGGTCCGCCGGCCCATCGGCGGCAGGTGGTCGAGCGGAACGTCAGCCGGCCGGACGCGCGCCCGGCCGGAGTGCCGGCGACACCTGCGGCGCCGGCCGCGGGCGTCAGAGCGTGTCGAGCCAGTTCTCCAGCAGCCGCGCGCCCGCGTCGCCGGACTTCTCCGGGTGGAACTGGGTGGCCCACAGCGCGCCGTTCTCCACCGCGGCCACGAACGGCTCGCCGTGCGTGGTCCAGGCGACCTTGGGCGAGCGGATGGCGCTGGTCGAGGGCGGCATCTCCCACTCGCGCACCGCGTAGGAGTGCACGAAGTAGAACCGGGCGTCCTCGTCGAGGCCGGCGAACTGCCGCGAGTCCTGCGGGGCCTTGACGGTGTTCCAGCCCATGTGCGGGACGACCGGCGCGCGCAGCGGGGCGACGGTGCCGGGCCACTCGTCCAGCCCCTCGCTCTCCACGCCGTGCTCGATGCCGCGGCTGAAGAGCACCTGCATGCCCACGCAGATGCCCAGCACCGGGCGCCCGCCCGCCAGCCGGCGACCCACGATCCAGTCGCCGCGGACCTTCCTGATGCCCTCCATACAGGCGTCGAAGGCACCGACGCCCGGCACCAGCAGCCCGTCGGCGTCCATCGCCTTGCGGTAGTCCGCGGTGATCTCCACCTCGGCGCCGACCCGGGCCAGCGCCCGCTCGGCGGACCGCACGTTGCCGAACCCGTAGTCGAGGACGACGACGCTCTTGCTCGTCATGGCCGCGCCCCCTTCACAGTTGGAGCAGCCCGGTGACGAGCGCCATCACCGAACCGACCGCGAGCAGCGTGATCAGGCTCCTGGACTGCTTCTGCTTCCAGAACGAGTAGACCCCGCCGGCCAGGAACAGCCCCAGCAGGATGAAGAGGGATGACCCCTTGTTCATAGCGCGCCCTTCGTCGACGGCAGGATGCCCGCGGCGCGCGGATCGCGCTCGCTGGCGTAGCGCAGGGCCCGGGCCAGCGCCTTGAACTGGCACTCCACGATGTGGTGCGCGTTGCGCCCGTAGGGCACGTGGACGTGCAGGGCGACCTGTGCCTGGGCGACGAAGGACTCCAGGATGTGCCGGGTCATCGTGGTGTCGTAGGAGCCGATCATCGGCGCCATGTGCTCGGGCTCGGTGTGCACCAGGTAGGGGCGGCCGGACAGGTCGACGGTGACCTGGGCGAGCGACTCGTCCAGCGGCACCGTGCAGTTGCCGAACCGGTAGATGCCGACCTTGTCGCCGAGCGCCTGCTTGAACGCGGCGCCCAGCGCGAGCGCGGTGTCCTCGATCGTGTGGTGCGTGTCGATGTGCAGGTCGCCCTCGGTCTTCACGGTGAGGTCGAACAGGCCGTGCCGGCCGAGCTGGTCGAGCATGTGGTCGTAGAAACCCACGCCGGTCGAGACGGAGACCTGCCCGGTGCCGTCGAGGTCGATCTCGACGACGGTGGACGTCTCCTTGGTGGTGCGCTCCACGCGGCCCACGCGGGTCATGCGGACTCCTTGTCGGTGCGGCTGTCGCCGCCGCTGTGCTCGGTGCTGTGCGTCGTGAACACGGCCTTCGCCGCGTCCAGGAACGCGCTGTTCTCGCTGGGGGTGCCGGTCGAGACCCGCAGCCAGCCGGGGACGCCGTTGTCGCGGATGAGGACGCCGTGGTCGAGGACGGCCTGCCAGGCGGCGTGGCTGTCGGCGAACCGGCCGAACTGGACGAAGTTCGCGTCCGAGTCGGTGACCTGGTAGCCGATCGCGCGCAACTCGCCGACCAGCCGGTCGCGTTCGACCTTGAGCTGCTCGACGTAGCCGAGCAGCGTGTCGGTGTACTCCAGCGCGGCGAGCGCGGTGGCCTGGGTGACCGACGACAGGTGGTACGGCAGTCGCACCAGCTGGACGGCCTCCACCACGGCCGGGTCGGCCGCCAGGTAGCCCAGCCGCAGGCCCGCCGCGCCGAACGCCTTGGACATGGTGCGGGTCAGCACCAGGTTCGGCCGGCCGTCGATCAGCGGCAGCAGCGACGGCTGGTGCGAGAACTCGCCGTACGCCTCGTCCACCACCACCAGCGACGGCTTCGCGGCCTGCGCGGCGTCGTACAGCGCCAGGACGGTCTCGGCGTCGGTCGCGGTCCCGGTCGGGTTGTTCGGAGAGCAGATGAACACGACGTCGGGGCGGAGCGCGGCGATCTCGCGGCGGGCGGCGTCGGTGTCGATGGTGAAGTCGGCGTGCCGCGGCCCGGAGACCCAGCCGGTGCCGGTGCCGCGGGAGATCAGCGCGTGCATGGAGTACGACGGCTCGAAGCCGATCGCGGTGCGGCCGGGCCCGCCGAACGCCTGGAGGAGCTGCTGGATGACCTCGTTGGAGCCGTTGGCGGCCCAGACCTGGGCGGTGCCGACCTGGTGGCCGGCGGTGCGGCTGAGGTAGCCGGCCAGTTCGGTGCGCAGCTCGACCGCGTCGCGGTCCGGGTAGCGGTTGAGCCCGCGGGCGGCCTCGGCGACGCGCTCGGCGATCCGGGCGACCAGCGGCTCGGGCAGCGGGTAGGGGTTCTCGTTGGTGTTCAGCCGCACCGGCACGTCCAGTTGCGGGGCGCCGTACGCGGACTGGCCGCGCAGTTCGTCGCGCAGCGGCAGGTCGTCGAGGGAGGTCACGATCCGCCTCCGAACCGTACGGTGACGGCGGAGCCGTGCGCGGGCAGGTCCTCGGCGCCGGCCAGCGCCACCACGTGGTGGGCGACCTCGGCGAGCGCCTCGCGGGAGTAGTCCACGACGTGGATGCCGCGCAGGAAGGACTGCACGGACAGGCCCGAGGAGTGGCAGGCGCAGCCGCCGGTGGGCAGCACGTGGTTGGAGCCGGCGCAGTAGTCGCCGAGCGAGACGGGGGCGTGCGGGCCGACGAAGACCGCGCCGGCGTTGCGCACCCGGGCGGCGACGGCGGCGGCGTCCTGGGTCTGGATCTCCAGGTGCTCGGCCGCGTAGGCGTCGACGACCTCCAGGCCCTGCTCCAGGGTGTCGACCAGCACCGTGGCGGACTGCCGGCCGGAGAGCGCGGCGGTGATCCGCTCGCGGTGCTTGGCGGCAGCGACCTGGACGTCGAGTTCCTTGTCGACGGCGGCGGCGAGTTCGGCGGAGGTGGTGACCAGCACCGCGGCGGCGAGGGTGTCGTGCTCGGCCTGGCTGATCAGGTCGGCGGCCACGAAGCCGGGGTCGGCGGAGGCGTCGGCGAGGATGGCGATCTCGGTCGGTCCGGCCTCGGCGTCGATGCCGATCCGGCCCTTGAGCAGGCGCTTGGCGGCGGCCACGTAGATGTTGCCGGGGCCGGTGACGAGGTTGACCGCGCGGCACTCGTCGGTGCCGTAGGCGAACATGGCGATCGCCTGGGCGCCGCCGGCCGCGTAGACCTCGTCGACGCCGAGCAGGGCGCAGGCGGCGAGCACCGGCGCCGAGGGCAGTCCGGTGTCCTTCTGCGGCGGGGAGGAGACCGCGACGCCCTCGACGCCGGCCTCCTGCGCGGGCACCACGTTCATCACCACGGAGGACGCGTACGCGGCCAGGCCACCCGGGACGTACAGCCCGACCCGCTGCACCGGCACCCATCGCTCGGTGACGGTGCCGCCGGGCACCACCTGCGTGGTGGTGTCGCTGCGGCGCTGGTCGTGGTGGACGATCCGGGCCCGGCGGATGGACTCCTCCAAGGCGGCGCGCACCTCGGGGTCGAGCTGGGCGAGGGCGTCGGCGAGGGCCTGCGCGGGCACCCGCAGCCGCTCCGGCCGCACTCCGTCGAACCGCTCGCCGTAGTCGATCACCGCGGCGCTGCCACGATGGCGGACGTCCTCGCAGATCGGCCGCACGGCGTCGAGCGCGGCCTCCACGTCGAACTCGGCCCGGGGCAGCAGGTCGCGGTCGATGCCACCGTCGGGGAAGGCGGCACCGCGCAGATCGATTCGGGAGATCACGCAGCCAAGTGTAGAGACCCGCTCGCCGCCCCCGTTCCGCGGTTCCACTCCGTGATACGGTCCACGGTCGCCTAGGCCGTGTTTTGGAAGTCCCGCCTGGCCCGTGGCGCCTGGCACGCACGCTCGCTTCGTTGTCGGGCTTGTCCGAGTAGGCCCACTACGA
>NZ_JBFBIV010000150.1:0-13267 GCF_040702025.1 Streptomyces sp. NPDC088194
CTACGAGGACAACCCTCCGCCTTGCGATCGCACGCACCAGACGCCACGGGCCCCGCCCTTTGGGCGGACGGCGCTACTTCCAAAACACGGCCTAGTGGAGACGGCGCGGCCACTGGTGGCCGACCTGTCAGCGGCGGCCGGCGAGACGGTGTCCCTCGGGGTGCTCCGGCAGAGCGACGTGCTTGTCGTCGCTGCGGTCGGGTCCGAGCAGATGGTGCGCATCGCGGGCCTGGTCTGTCCAGTCCCGCATCGAGGGCCGCGTCGAGCCCCGCGTCCACCCGGCCACTGGCGAGGCGGACCCTGCGCACCGGGCAGGCGTCGCACGTACACGACAGGTCAGCCGTGAGCCGGCTCCGAGCGGGCGGAAGGCCCGTCGCACGGCAGACGATCACCGGACGAGCCGAGCCCTCGGTCTCGTGGGACCGGGGCGTGCGGACGGGTGTCGCCCACACGCCCCGGTCCGGGTCGGTCAGTTGACGGCGGCGAAGGACTCCGTGTGGAAGGAGCCGCCGCCGTTGTCCGCGGTGAACTGCTCCTGGGTGGAGGTGACGACGCCGTGCTGTCCGCCGTCGTCCGCGGTGGCGGCGTGGGCGGCGCTGGCGCCGAGCAGGAGGCAGGCAGCGGCAAGGACTGTCGCCGCGGTGGTCCGGTGGATACGCATGGAAGGACTCCCTGTCGCGGATGTCTCGGGGGCTGGAGAACCCATTCACCCAATCCCGGCAGCGACCGCGGACCCGAGACACCCCCCACACGTCCAGTCCAGTGAGGCCAACCACCTGATTGCCGCGGGTAGCTGGGCACGCGTGCGACCTACCCCAAACGCACCCGACGCCCGCGCAACGCCGACGGCCGCCGCTACGCCGATGCCCGGCACCACCCCGTCGAACTCAGGCGCAGCGGCGCCGCGTTGGCCCGTGTCGCCGCGCACCCGACCGACCGGGTCGGGGCCCGGCACTCGCTGCCCGCCGGGCGGGTGCGCGTCCTCCGCCCGTAGCCCTCATCCCGCCAGGGCGCGGGTACGACACCGAACGAGTGACGATCCGAATGGTCGGCTCTGGCGGGCGGTATAGGTGAAGTACGCGTCGCGGCGAAGGCACCGGCGCCGGACGACCGTGGAGGACGCTGTGGAGCCGAACTCCGTACCGAAGGGTACTGAGCGCTCGGCGCTCCTGTCGGGGCTGATGCGGGTCGCGATGCGGGCCGAGCACGACAAGACCCGCCAGTCGCCGTTCATGGACGACCTTCTCGGGGGTCGGCTGGAGGCGGAAGCCTTCACCGCCCTGTCCCGCCAGCTCTGGTTCGTCTACCGCGAACTGGAGGCCGCCGCGCAGTCGCTGAGCGATCATCCGCTGGTGGGACCGCTGGTGGACCCCGGGTTGTCGCGGGTCGCCGCGTTGGAGCGCGACCTGGCACACCTTGACGGGCCCCAATGGAGGCGGACCCTGGTGCCGGTTCCCGCGACCCGCGTCTACTGCGCACGGATCGCCGAGGTCACCCGCAGTTGGCCGGCCGGGTACGTGGCCCACCACTACACCCGCTACATGGGCGACCTCGCCGGCGGCCAGATCGTCCGCAACCTCGCCGCCACGGCCTGGGGCCACACCCATGAGGGCGCGCTCTTCTACCACTTCGACCACATCCCCGATCCCCGCGCCTACCGGCGCCGATACCGAGCCGTCCTGGACGAGCTGCCCGTGGCCGGCGACGAGCCCCCTCGGATCGCCCGTGAGGTCACCCACGCCTTCCATCTCAACAACGCGATGTTCGTCGACCTGGCCGCGGACCACGTCCGCGCGGAGCCCGCCGACCGCTGACCGCCGACCGCCGACCGCTCACCGCTCACCGGTGCCCCGTGGACCGACCCCGGCCCGCGCCCACGGTGGTCCGATTCCCCCGGCACACGCATGCTCCCGTCCACCGCTTCCCGCCACCCCCGCGAGAAGGAAGAGCCGCACGTACGGTGCAGCCGGGACACCGTGCCGTGAGACCGAGCCGCCGGCGTCGTTTCCGGACGGCCGCCGAACGTTCACCGCGGAGCACGTCGGGTCGCTCCCCCGACAAGGAACATCAGCGCATGACGCCCCACACGGCGCCCCGACCGGAACACCCCACCCGGGGATGCCGCCGCCCGGCGGACGATCCGGTCGCCGGCCGGGACGAGGCGATCCCGCCGGCCCGCGAGCGCCGGATGTACCGCCGCGCGAACCCGCGCAGGGGCGTCGAGAAGCTCGCCTCGTCCCCGTCGCGACGCTCAGCGACCCGAAGGTCGTCGCCGGCCTCGTCATGGTCGCCGCCGAAGCGGTCCGCTGGCGTACGTGCTCAGGAGGGCCGGCGTCCGCGTCGTCTGGCGAGGGCGTCACGGACCAGGTCGACGATGGCGGCGGTGAGCATCAGACCGGTGAGGAACCCACCCTTGCGGGGTGCCGGCGGCTCGGCGGCCGGTACCGCGAGATCCCCGGGGCTCGCCGCCGCCCGCAGGCTCGCGGAGGAACCCTCCTGGAGCCGGCCGTGCTGCTGAAGCCAGTACAGGTACCCGAAGGACGGCACCACCAGCAGGGCGGCCAGTGCGGCGACGGCGAACTCGGCCTGGGCCGCGGCGGTGGGCGCGCTGCCGGCCGCGAGGGTCAGCGAGGTGGGCAGCAGATAGGGGTACTGCGCCCACCCCCAGCCGCCGACGACGGCCGCGACCGCGATCGCGGCGGTCACCCGCAGGAGCGCGATCCGGGTGGGCAGGAACAGGACCAGGACCAGGGCGGCGGCGCCCGCGGCGACCGACAGGGCGACCAGGGGGAGCGCGTCGCCGGTCAGCCGGTCGGACACGTATGTCGCGCTGTCCCGCATCAGGAGCATGTTCACCCCGGCCAGCACGCCGGTCACGACACCGGCGGCCGCCGCCCGGCGGACGAAGTACGTCACCATCCGCGGGTCCCCGCGGCGGTGGGAGTCGCCGACGAGATAGATGGCGCTGATGTAGGCACACGCGGCGGTGAAGAGGAAGCCGGTGACCAGGGCGGTCGGCGTGGTCCAGGCGGACGGCAGGTTCCCGGACGGCCGGGCCGGCACCCGGCCGGTGACGACTGCCCCGATCACCGTGCCGAGGAAGAACGGCGTGATCAGGGAGGACACCGCGAACACCGCCCCGGCGAGCTGCCGGAACCGCAGCCGCCGAGCCTCGTGCCGGAAGGCGAACCCGACGCCGCGCAGCACGATGCCCATCAGCGAGACGAACAGCGGCACGAACAGCGCGGTCATCACGGCGGCGAACGCCTGCGGGAACCCCGTCCAGGTGATGACCAGGCCGAAGATGAGCCAGACGTGGTTGCCCTCCCACACCGGCGTCAGGGACGCGTCGATGGCCGCGCGGGGGCCGGCCCCGCGCCGGGTGCCGCCGGCCAGGAGATCCCAGATGCCGGCGCCGAAGTCGGCGCCGGCGAACAGCGCGTACGCCGCGATGACCGCGACCAGCAGGACCCCGACCCCGATCGCTTCGGACGAGGCGGTCACAGCCGTGCCCTCTCGGGTTGATCGGTCGGCGGTCCGTAGGGCGTGGCCTCGGCATCCTCCGCCGCGGGCGGCTCCGTGCGCCAGCGGTGGCCCATCAGCCACGGCACGAAGACGGAGATTCCGGTGAGCACCGCGTAGACCGCGAGGATCACCCCCAAGGTGACCGGCACACCGCGCGAGGGGGTCACCGCGTCCTGGGTCAGCAGGACGTTGTAGACGGTCCACGGCTGGCGGCCGACCTCGGTGACGATCCAGCCGCACTCCATCGCCGCGATCGCGCCGGCGCCGGAGAGCGCCGCCGGCACGAGGAACCAGCGGGTGAGCAGCACCCGGCGGTGGAACCACCACACCCACCCCTGCCAGGCGCCGAGCACCAGCAGCACCATTCCGATGCCGACCATGGCGTCGAACGCCAGGTGCAGCAGGTTGGCCAGCGGCGGACGGTACTCCGGCGGAATGCTGTCCCAGCCCACCACCCGGGTGCTCGGCGAGAAGCCCACCAGGAGGGAGTCCGCCCAGGGCACGCCGACGCCGAAGTAGACGTGGCCGTTGGTGTAGATGCCGCCGAGCCACTCGGTGACGTAGCGGCCGGTGTGCGGGACCAGCTCCATCGCGGCGAACTTCGCCGGCTGGTCGTCGGCGACCGCTCGCGCCGCGATGTCGCCGACCGCGATCTGGAACGGTGCGGCGACGGCGCCGACGGCGAACGGGACGGCGAAGCCCAGCCGGTGGTAGCGGTCACGGCGGCCGCGCAGCAGGCCCGTCGCATAGACGCCGGCCACGGTCAGGGCGGTCACCATGTAGGCGGCCAGCAGCATGTGCGGCACTTCGTAGCCGCTGGCCCGGTTGAACAGCACCGACCAGGGGCGCACGGAGGTGATCTGCCCGTTGTGGAGGGTGAATCCGGCGGGCTGGTTCATCCAGGAGTTCGCGGCCACCACCGCCCACGCTCCGAAGATGCCGGCGACCGCGATCGGCACCCCGGTCCACCAGTGCACCCAGGGCGGCAGGCGGGTCCAGCCGTAGAGGTAGATGCCGATGAAGATGGACTCGACGAAGAAGAAGATCCCCTCGATGCTGAACGGGATGCCGAAGGCCGCGCCGAACCGCCCCATCAGCCCCGGCCACAGCAGACCGAGCTCGTAGGAGAGCACGGTGCCGGACACCGCGCCCACCGCCCCGAGCACGCCCATGACCTTGGACCAGCGGCGGGCCAGCAGCAGCGCCACCGGGTCGTCGTGCCGCAGCCCGATCCAGTGCGCGACGAGCACCACCGACGGGAACGCGATGCCGAAACAGGCGAAGATGATGTGGAAACCGAGCGACGCCCCCATCTGGCTGCGGGCCGGTACCGCGCCGGCCAGCTGGGCCAGCCCGCCGACGGTCACCGTTCCCACGCGCAGGCGGGACGTGGCTCGCGGCCTGCGGGCCGGGGGCCCGCTCGACGGACGGCGCGCACGTGAGGAGGTGGGGTCCAGGTGTTGACGCCCGTGGCGTTCTTCCTGGTCGGTTGCGGCATCTCAACCCTTGGTCTCGTCGACGATGATCTCTGGGTGGTCGGTCTCCTGATCGCGTTCATCGGCGCGATCGGCATCCTGGTCCGTCTGGCCGACTGGGTCCGCCCCACACGTGAATAGGCCCCCCGCGATGGCTCGCGGGTCCGACACGCCCGACCCGATCCGCCGCCTCACCCGAAGGGGCGAGTACGGTCCGTGGATTTCCCGGCGTCCTTGCTGACCGCGGGCCGCCGGCTTTCGACCGCCGCGATGTCGCTCTGAACCCGACGACGGGTGCTCCGCTCCTCGCGAGCCTGCGGTGGTGGACCCGCGGGGCATGGGAAGTTCGTCCAGGCGGGCCCCCGCGCGCAGGTTCCGCAGCCGTACGGACACGTCATCGGCGGCGACAGCGAGGGGGGCGGCCGTCCGGCTCGGCCGGACCATGACCCGGATGCCGCCGGCGTGGCCGGTGAGGGATCGGCCGCGTGGTCGGCCTCGGCGGACGGGGGCGAAGCTCCGACCACCGGGCCGGTCCCACAACTTGCGGGAGTCGAAGTACCCTGATCGCCATCCTCCGCCGCACACCGCCGGGCGCGGGAGCCGCTGCCGGTGTGCGAGCGCGGGAAGAACGACCACGGCACGGTCGACGCGGCGGCGCGGGTGAACGGAGCGAGCGGTATGGGCGAAGAGGTGCGACCGGCCGAAGACCGGCGGGCGCCTGGCGTGTTGGCGGGCGAGGTGCCCGCGGCCCTGTGGTCGTCCGACGGTCCGGTGGCCGCGGGCGCCGTACGCAGACAGTCGGCCGGCGGACCCGCCCACCCCACGATCCTCACCCGCCTGTGCGGCTGAGGTCTGGTCACCGGCCACCGGCCGGCCCGCTGCTGCTCCTTGTCCCCGGTACGCGACGACGCGGCCCACACGGCAGCGGGCTTGCGCGAACTGCCGTCCTGTTCCCGGCCGCTCAGCATCTCGACGGCCTGTTCGGTGCGGCCGGCCCCTCCCCCCTCAGCAGTCGGCACAGGAGCTGACTCGCAGTCACCACACGGGCGGCGCAGCAGGGTTCACCGCTCCGGTTCCACCGCGGCGGCAGGCCCGTGTGGAAGCGGGCCCCGGCACCCCACCGCTGGACCCGCTCACCATGAGACGTGTCCCCCCGATCGGAAGAAGTCACGTGATCACCTGGCAGCCCGCGCGATCCCGCGCTCGACGTGGCCCGAGCGCGCTCCTGGACCTGGCGGGCCCGCGGCACCCGGTCCTGCTCGCCACGGCAGCTGCCGCCGCGCTGCACCTGCTGTGGGCGCTGCTGCTGGCCAAGGACTCGGGCGACATGGCGGCGCAGTACGCCTGGACGGACTTCATACGGGCCCATCCCTGGGCGTCGTACGACCTGTCCTGGTACGGCGGCATACACCCCGCCTCGTACAGCGTCCTGTCCCCGTACATCATGGCGGTACTGGGCGTGCGCACGAGCGCGGTCGTCGCGGGCACGCTGTCGACGGCGGTGGCCGCGACGGTACTGGTGCGCGCCGGTGTGAAACGGCCGCTGGTGCCGGTGCTGTGGACGGTGTTCGCCCTGTGGTGCGACGCCGTTTCCGGGCGGGTGACCTTCGCGCTGGGCGTGCTGTTCGGCCTGGTGGCGACCGCGCTGCTGTTCCCCTCCGAACTGGCCGCCCGGGGCCGCTTCTGGCGGCTGACGGCCGCCACCACGATGGGGGCGCTGGCCACCATGTGCAGCCCGGTGGCCGGGCTGTTCGTACTGGTGGTCGCGGCGGCGCTGTTCCTGGACAAGCGACGCACGGACGCCTTCGTCCTGGCCGCGGCCCCGCCCTTGGTGGTGGGGACCACCTCGCTGCTGTTCCCCTTCTACGGCGTGCAGCCCTTCGCCTGGTACCTGGCGATCATCCCGCTGGCCGTCTCGGGCGCGATCTCGCTGGTGGTCCCGAAGTCCTGGCGCTCGGTCCAACTCGGGGCGTCGGTGTACGCGTTGGGCGTCCTGGTCACCTGGGCCATACCGTCACCCATCGGCAGCAACGTGGAGCGGCTGGCGCTGCTCTTCGGCGGCACCGTCCTGCTGATCGTGGCGATGGGCAGCACCAGGGGGACCCGGCGGTCCATGGCGCTGTGGCTGGCGTTCGGCGCCGTGGCGACCTGGCAGATCGTCGAGCCGGTCTACGATCAGGTGACGACCCGTGCGCTCCCCGCCACCGTCGAGCACGCGGGCCCGCTCATCTCCGAACTGCGGAAGATCCGGGCCGACCGCGGGCGAGTCGAGGTGGTACCGATGAGTTCGCACTGGGAGGCTTCCGGTCTGTCGCCCTACGTCAACCTGGCCCGTGGCTGGAACCGGCAGGCCGACGAGGAACGCAACCCGCTCTTCTACCACGGCACGCTCACCGCCGACGCCTACCGCGACTGGCTGCGCCGCTGGAGTGTCGACTACGTCATACTGCCGTCCGGCCAACCGGATTTCGCCGCGGTGACCGAGGCGAAGCTCGTCGCCACCGACCAGCCCTGGCTGCACCCGCTGTGGCAGAACGCGGACTGGCAGGTGTACCAGGTGAGCGGTGCCGAGCCGCTGGCCGATCCGCCGGCCGTGGTGGTGAAGGCAGGTCAGGCCGAGTTGACGGTGCGGATGTCCCGGGCCGGTTCGGTGCTGCTGCGCATCCCGTGGTCCCCGGTGCTGGGCGTCGAGGGCGCGCGGGACGACCAGCACGGCTGCGTGACGTCGGACGGCTCCTGGAGCCGGCTCTACGCGCCGGCCCCCGGCACCTACCGGATCGGCGGCAGTTACCGGCAGATCCGCGGCACGCCGTGCGGCAAGGAGGAACTCAGGGACCTGGGCGACTGGGACGGGCAAGGCTCGGGCCCGGCACACGGACCGGGCGCCGGAGGGGCCACCGGCGTGCGATGACGGCACAGACGACCAGTTGCAGCTGGTGGAACATCATCAGGGGCAGCACCGTGAGCCCCGCCCGCGACCCGAACAGCACCGCGGCCATCGGAAGGCCGTTCACCAGGCTTTTCTTCGAGCCGGAGAAGACGATCGCCACGCGGTCCGCCCGGCCGAACCCGAGCAGCGCCGACGCCGCCGCGGTCGCCGCGAGGACCACGGCGAGCAGCGCGGCTTCGACCGCGAGCAGCGCGGCCAGCCGCGGCACCGTCGCGCGGAACCAGATGCCCTGTGCCATGCCCTGGCTGAAGGCGGTGTAGACGACCAGCAGCACCGACCCCCGGTCGACGAGGCCGAGCAGCCGCCCGTGCCGGGCGAGGAGCGGCCCGATCCGGCCGTGCAGGGCATGCCCGGCGAGGAACGGCAGCAGCAACTCCGCGCCGATCACCGCGAAGCGTCCCGCGGGGATCGCGACCGCCGAGCCGAGCAGCGCCGCCGCCAGGAACGGCGTGACGAGCATGCCGAGCAGGCTTGAATACGTCCCGGCGCAGATCGCCGCCGCCACATTGCCGCGGGCGATCGCGGTGAAGCCGATGGCGGACTGCACGGTGGTGGGCAGCAGGCACAGAAAGAGCAGGCCGGGGTAGAGGTCGGGGGCGATGACGTCCGGCACGAGCACGCGGGCGGCGAGGCCGAGCAGCGGGAAGAGGACGAACGTGCTGCCGGCGACGGTGAGGTGCA
This sequence comes from Streptomyces sp. NPDC088194, assembly GCF_040702025.1. NCBI lineage: Bacteria > Bacillati > Actinomycetota > Actinomycetes > Kitasatosporales > Streptomycetaceae > Streptomyces > Streptomyces sp. NPDC088194. The sequence goes on from NZ_JBFBIV010000150.1 coordinate 8,632, forward strand.
GCCGCCAGTGCCGCAGCCCGTCGACGGCCGCACGCGAGGACAGCCGGGCGCCATAGAGGAAGAACAGCCCGGCGATGGCAAGGTTCGAGGCGGTGCCGACCGGCGCCTCGGCGGCGCCCGTCGCCGGGAGGAGCGCGGCGACCCCGACCGTGCCGAACAGTGCGGCGACGTAGGGGTCGATACGGGGCGGGCGGACCCGCCGGCGTCCTGGCGTGGTGGGCGAGCCGGGCGTTCCCGGTGGTGACGCGGTGCCGTGCATGGCGGTGACCTCGTGGCTTTCCGGCGGCCGGCGTGCGGGCCGCTGAGCGGGGTTGTGCGGGTGGCTCAGCGGGGTGCGCGGGCGGGGCGCGCGGCGCCCGGCCCGATCGTCACGCGGACGTCGTTGCCGTTCGCGGTGTCGACCTCGTCGAGTCCGTCGAGCCAGGCGCGAACGGACGAGTCGTGCTGGCCGAGCACCGGTGGCGCGGTGTGCCGGGGGGAACCTTCGGGGTCGTCGAAGTGCCAGGGTGTTCCCGGCAGTTCGATGGCCCCGAGGGTGGCGTGGTCCACCGTGATGACCAGGCCCTGCTGCCGGGTCTGCTCCCAGTCGTACACCTCGTCGAGGGTGCGGACGCGGCCGGCCGGCACGCCGGCGGCGTCGAACCTGGCGGTCCACGTGGCGACGGTGCCGTGCGCGAGTACGGCTTCGAGGTCGGCGGCCAGTTCCGCGTGGTGCAGGACCCGGTCGGCGTTGGCGGCGTAGCGCGGGTCGGCCGGGTCGAGTCCGGTGACGCCCGCGACCGCCTGCCAGAGCGCTTCGCTGCCGGCCGCGATCTGGATGTCGCCGTCCGCGCACCGGTAGAGGCCGTACGGCGCGATCGCCGGGTGCCGGTTGCCGCTGCCGCGCGGCACCTCCCCCGCGACGGTCCAGCGCGTTCCCTGGAAGCTGTGGACGCCGACGACCGCGGACAGCAGCGAGGTGCGCACGACCCGCCCCCGCCCGCTCGCGCGGCGGTCGGCCAGGGCGCCCAGCACTCCGAGCACGCCGTAGGTGCCCGCCATCAGGTCGGCGATCGGCACACCGGCCTTCGTGGGGTGGCCGGGCTCGCCGGTCAGGCTCATCAGACCTGCCTCGCCCTGCGCGATCTGGTCGTAGCCGGGCCGCTCGGCGGCCGGGCCGTCGTGACCGAAGCCGCTGATGGACAGGACGACCAGTGCCGGGTTCGCCTCCCGCAGCCGGTCGTGGGGAAAGCCGAGCCGGTCGAGCACGCCGGGGCGGAAGTTCTCCACCAGCACGTCGGCACGGCGGATCAGCCGGTCGAGCAGATCGCGGCCCTGGGCGGTGGACAGATCGGCGGTGACCGACTCCTTGTTGCGGTTGCAGGAGAGGAAGTACGTCGACTCCCGGGTCGGCGCCGGCCCCGCGAACGGCGGACCCCAGCCTCGGGTCTCGTCGCCCACGCGCGGTTTCTCGACCTTGATCACCCGCGCTCCCAGGTCACCGAGGAGCATGGCCGCGTGCGGCCCGGCCAGCGCGTGGGACAGGTCGACGACCAGGCAGTCGTCGAGTGGTCCGCGACGGGGAGGTGCGGAGAGGCTCATGCCTGCGGGTCCCTTCTTCGGGTGCGTACACCTGGACGATGGCTGCCGAACCACCGTAGGCACGCCCGTATGAGGGCAACCTCCGCCGAATGCGAAAAATGGTTTACCTTGCGGCACATGGCTATCGCTGAGCTGTTGGTCGTGGAGGACGACACCGAGATCGCGTCGGAGCTTGACCGGGCGCTGGTGAGCCACGGCTATCACGTGGCGCTGGCGGCGAACGGCGGGCAGGCCGCGGAGCAGGCCGTACGCTTGCCGCCCGACCTGGTCCTGCTCGACCTGGGCCTGCCGGACATGGACGGCGTCGACCTGTGCCGCAGGCTGCGCGCCGGCCTCCCGGTGGAGACGGTGATCGTCGTCCTCACCGCCCGCACCCAGGAGTTCGAGGTCGTGGTGGCGCTCGACGCGGGGGCCGACGACTACCTCACCAAGCCGTTCCGGCTCACCGAACTGCTGGCGCGTCTTCGCGCGCACCTGCGCCGCCGGGCGACGGCGGCGGGCCCGACGGTGATGAGGATCGGCAGCGCCCGGATCGACACGGCCACCCGCCGCGTGCACATCGGCGACCGTGAAGTACGCCTGCGGCCCAAGGAGTTCGACTTGCTGGCCACGCTCGCCCGGTCGGCCGGCACGGTGGTCAGCCGGAGCCGTCTGATGGCCGAGGTCTGGGACGACGAATGGTTCGGCACCAGCAGCAAGACCCTCGACGTCCATGTGTCGGCGCTGCGCCGCAGGCTCGCCGACGCGGACTGCGGTCCGGAGGCCGCCCGTATCACCACCGTCCGGGGCAGGGGGTACCGCTACGAGACCTCGTAGCGGCCCCACGGCTCCTCGGCCCTCGGCTCCTCGTCGGCTTCCGGTTCCTCCGGTGCTTCCGGGGCCTCCAGCGCGGGCAGCAGCAGGCTGAGGACCGTACGCGGCCCCGCCCGGCGCAGCACCAGCCGGCCGCCCTCGGCCTCGGCGAGGGAGCGGGCCAGCGGAAGCCCGATACCGTGCCGCCGGCCGTCGCGCTGCACCACGCCGAAACCGTCGCACCAGTCGCCGGCCGGCCCTGGGCCCTCGTCGCCGACTTCGAGCGCGATGCCCATGCCCAGGTCGGCCGCGGTCACGGTGATGGCGCCGCGGCCGTGGCTCAGCGCGTTGTCCAGCAGGGTGTCCATGATCTGGACGACCGCGGCCGCCGACGCGGTGACCGGTGGCAGACCCGGCTCGCATCGGACGGCGAGCGTACGGCCGGCGTCGCGGACCGCGTCGCGGTTGCGCTGGACCACGCGGTCGAGGAGCGAGGCGACCGCGGTGGACGCGCTGGGCCGGTGGGTGTCCCGCGACAGGCGCAGGAGATCCTCGACGGTGTCGCCGAGGTGTGCGGCACGCCGGGCGGCGTCGGCCAAGGTCCGGCCGCACTCCCCCTCGGTGCACGGCTCGGCCGACTCCAGGCCGAGGACGAGCGCGGTGAGGGGAGTTCGGAGCTGATGGGAGACCGAGGTGCTGAACCGGCGCTCGCGCTCCAGCAGTTCGCCGAGCCGCCGACCCGTCACGGCCAGCGCCCGCCCCACCGCGTCGGCTTCCCGCAGCCCGGTGTGCTCGGGGCGCACGGTGAAGTCGCCCGCGCCCAGCGCCCGAGCGGCTGCCGTGAGGCGTTCGAGCGGTGTCGCGATCCGGCGGGCGAGCCGCCAGGCGAGCAACGCCGCCAGGGCGACGACGACCGCGCCGAGCGCGGCGAGCACCAGCCATGCCAGCAGGGTGCTGTCCGCCACCGGGTCCCAGGGCATCCACACCCGGACCACCGCCATGACCGCGCCGTCGTGCAGCACCGGCGCGGCGACCTCGAGGCGCCCCCGCTCCACCCCCTGGTGCACCTGGCCGTCCCGGGCCAGAACGGTGATCGCCGAGGACGCGGGGCCGGAACCCCACACCCGGCGGCCGGACGGCCCGTACACCGCCAGATCCGTCCCGCGCGACGGGCCGCGGCGCCCGGACGGCCGGATACGACGCTCCGCCTCACGGCCGGACATGTCGCCGGACACGTCGGCCGCCGCCCAGACCGCGTCCCGTTGCAGCCGCGCCACCGCCGCATCACGGTAGATCCGGCTGACGGCCACGGCCAGCGGCAGAGTGAAGACCATGACCGCGCACGCCGTCACGGCGATGATCGACACCAGCACCTTGCGGTGCACGGAGGTACCGCGCCGCCCGGTCACCGGGTCCGCCGGCACCCTGCGGTGCCCGCGCATGCGCAGCTTCAACGCGGCCGGACCTCCTCTCGCGCGCATCCCGAACCACCCAAGGCCGAACCACCGGCCGGTCGACCCACCCGCCGGGCCGCCCGGCCGAGCGGGAGACGGGCCGGCCCGCGGGTCCGGGCGACGGCCCACCTGCCGTTCCCCCGCGGCAGGAGCAATCCTGGACGCAACCGCCCGGTACACGCACGTCTCGGCGGTTTGATCGAAAACGCGCGGAGCGCCGGGGCCGGCCTCCCGCGGCGACGGCGGCCGGCCGCCGCACGCCCCACGGCCGTCATGTCGGCCCCCGCGCAGCGCTGTTGCCGCACCCGCGACCCGCTCCCGACCCGGCCGGAGAGGAGGCCGGTGCCGGACGGCCTCTCCGTCGTACCAGTCCGTCATACCAGCCGGCCCGGGGCGCTCACGTTCCCCGCGATCCCCTCTCCCCGAACCCCGAACCCGGGTTCCCGAACCCCGATCCCCCGATCTCCCCGACCCCCCGCGCAGCGAACTCCCCCGCTCCCCTTGACGCTTGCCGCCCGCGGTGGAAGTATCGGCGCGCACCTGACAACGTTGTCAGACCCTGCCCGCGGGCAGTGGCCGCACGGTGCGCTCCGAAGAACCCCTGGGACCGTTCGCGTCGAGTTGAGAGGTTTGGGGTCATGGTCGATTTCCATCGAGTCGTCGCGTGCCTGCGGAAGAGGCCGGATCTGCCCCGGCCGCCGCGCGCCCGGCCCCGGCGCACGGCGCTGCGGCTGCTGGCGGTGGGTGCGATCGCCGCGGCGGTCGGCCTGGCGAGGGCGGCGGCGAACCCGAGGACGTCGAGGAGGACG
>NZ_JBFBIV010000151.1:0-13240 GCF_040702025.1 Streptomyces sp. NPDC088194
GAGGCGTTGGCTCGGCGCGCAGGGCGGTGTGCTCGGTCTCGCGGACGGCGGGCGGGGCGGCCCGGCTTGGGGGTTTGGGGCTGGGCGGCTTGGTCTGTGCGGCTCCTTCCGCGGCAGAACGCCGGGCGCGGGGAACTGCGCGACCAGCCCTCCACCGGGCGGGAGGTGGGGAGGGGGCGGGGCCCTCGCGGCGGGAATCGCTTACGCGGCGTAGGGGCCGGGTCCCTTGAGGAGGCGGTGGATGGGGGCGGTCTCGGTCCGGCGCAAGCCGGGCAACGCGGCGACGGGCCCGGTGAGATAGCGGTAGAGGGCCTCGGGGTCCTTGCAGCTGACGGACGCGTAGATGTTGGTCGCCCCGGTGGTGGCCGCCGCGAACGCGACCTCGCTGTGGTCCGCGAGGGCGGCGCCGACCTCGGCGAGCCGGGCCGGTTCGACCTCCAGCCAGAGCGCGGCGCGCAGTTCGGACTTGAACAGGCCGTTGCCGAAGTCGAGGTCGTAGTAGAGGACGCCGGCGGAACGCAGTTCGGACAGGCGGCGCCGTACCGTGCTCTGCGACCAGCCGGTGACGGCGGCCAGTTCGGCGGCGGAGGTCCGGCCGTCCTGCGCGAGGGCGTCGCACATGAGGTGGTCGCCGGGCCCGAGCGGGACGGGGTCGGCGGGCGGGCCGGTCGGGACGCCGGCCGGGCCGCGGGTCGGGTTGCCGGGCGCGTCCGGGGGCGTCAGCGCGGCGATCTCGTCGGGCGTGAGCGCGCTGCTGCGGCTGACCGGGCTGAGGTCCTTCCCGAAGAACATGTGCAGCATCGCGTGCGCGGTCACCTGCACCACCCGCGGGGTGCGCGGGAGCTTCTGGAGCAGCAGCGTGTCGTCGTGGCCGGGCGCGGCGGCCTGGGTGAGGCAACTGATCTCGGTGCCGCCGGAGATCAGGTTGACCCAGCGGGTGTCGGTCCTGCGGGCCAGCGCCGCACCGATCGAGCCGGCCGCGTCGGGCGTGCAGCGCACCCGGACCATCCAGGGGGTCAGCCCGATCCGCAGCGGGTCGGCCAGGCCCAGCACCCGTACGGTCTTCTCGCGGCGCAGCCGGCCGTAGCGGCGGGCGACGGTCTGGTCCGAGACGCCCAGCACCTCCGCGAGCCGGCTGAACGGGGCCCGCCCGTCGATCTGGAGGGCGTGCACGAGCCGCCGGTCGAGCAGGTCGAGACCGGCCAGCGCGCTCCAGACGGTGTCGGTGTCGGTGGTCGCGCGCGCGTCGGTGTCGATACCAGTGTCGATGCCGGGGTCGAAATCGGTGTCGGATTCCATCACCACAGCCTAGGTTCTGTCGAAATGCGCCGCCAAGGCGGTTCTGGCTGGGGAGCGGAGCGGCGTTTGCCCGATGGTGAGGTGATCACATCACGCGAACCCGAACGGAGTCCCACCCATGCGCAAGTGGCTGCCACTTGTGGCGATCTGCCTGGGCGCCTTCATCCTGCTGGTCGACGTCACCATCGTGAACGTCGCACTGCCGAGCATGGCGTCCGACCTCCACGCGTCCTTCACCTCCCTGCAGTGGGTGATGGACATGTACGCCCTGGCGCTGGCGGCCCTGCTGCTGGCCGCCGGGTCGCTGGCCGACCTGTTCGGGCACCGGAAGCTGTACGCGATCGGCCTGGTCGTCTTCGCCATCGCCTCGCTGGGCTGCGCGCTCGCCCCGAACGCCGCCGTGCTGATCACCTGGCGGGGGGTGCAGGGCGTCGGCGGTGCGGCGATGTTCGCGACGTCGGCGGCGCTGGTCGCCGCGACCTACCACGGCCGCGACCGCGGTGTCGCCTTCGGCGTGTGGGGCGCGGTCAACGGTGCCGCCGCCGCGCTCGGCCCGGTGCTGGGCGGTCTGCTCACGCAAGGTTTCAGCTGGCAGGCGATCTTCCTGGTCAACCTGCCGATCGCGGTGGTCGCCATCGTTCTCACGCTGCGGGTGCTGCCGGCCGGCAAGCGCGGCACCGGACGGCTGGACGTGCCGGGCGCGGTCCTCTTCACCGTGGCCGCGGCGGCGCTGACGTACGCGCTGATCCGTGGCGGCGACCACGGCTGGACCGACGGTCTGACGCTTGGAGCCTTCGCGCTGGCCGTGCTGGCCGTAGTCGGGTTCGTGGTCGCCGAACTGGCCACCGCGCACCCGATGCTCGACCTGTCCCTGCTGCGTCGCCCGACCTTCTCCGGGCTGCTCGGTGGCGCCGTGCTCTTCCAGGCGGGCGCGTTCGGCGGGTTCGTCTACATCTCGCTGTGGTTGCAGAACATCCTCGGCCTCAGCCCGATCCGCGGTGGTCTCGCGCTGATGCCGCTGGCGGTGGCGTCCTTCGTGGTGGCCGCGGCGGCCGGGAAGCACACCCACCGGTTCTCGCCCGCGCTGCTGGTCGGTGGCGGCCTGGTGCTGGTCGGTGTCGGCGCGGGCATCATGTGGCAGTCGGTGTCCGCGGGGTCGCACGCGTCCTCGCTGTACGCGGGGCTCGCGGTCATGGGTGTGGGCGTCGGCCTGTCGACGCCGGTGCTGGTCTCCACGGCCGTGGAGGCGGTGCCCCCGAACCGCGCGGGCATGGCGGGCGGCGCGGTCAACACCTTCCGCCAGCTCGGGATGAGCCTCGGCATCGCGCTGTTCGGCTCGATCTTCACGTCACGACTGCGGGACGTCACGCGTCACGGCGGCAGCGTGCGGGCCGGATACGCGTCCGGGTTGGACCGGATCTTCCTGGCGAGTGCGCTGGCCGCGCTGGCGGGCGGAGTGCTGGTCTTCCTCACGGTTCGCCGCTCCCGGGGTGACGGGACCCCCCAGGGTGCCCCTGCCCCCGAGCCGCGGGACCTCGCGGTCGAGGGCGGCTTGTCACCCAGTTCCCCCCGCCCCTGACCTTGCACGGCCCCTCCGGGGTGGGCGGGACCTGGCGGGGTGGAGCTGGTTGCGCCGTTCGGGGTGGATGGGGCGTTATCCGAGGCGGGGGTGGGGCATCGTGGGGGAGCCGGCGCCGAGAGCGGCGTGGGGGAGTGAGTGGAAGGGACCTGACGATGACGGTGAAGATCCTTCTGGTGACCGGGGACGCTGCCGAATCCCTGGAAGTGCTCTACCCGTACCAGCGGTTGCAGGAAGAGGGCTACGCGGTGGAGATCGCCGCGCCGACCCGTAAGACGCTCCAGTTCGTGGTGCACGACTTCGTGGACGGCTTCGACACGTACACCGAGAAGCCCGGCTACACGTGGCCCGCGGACCTCGGCTTCGACGAGGTCGACCCGGCCGGGTACGCCGCGCTGGTGATCCCGGGCGGCCGGGCGCCGGAGTACCTGCGCAACGATCCGCGGCTGCGCCGGATCGTGGCCCACTTCTTCGAGGAGGGCAAGCCGGTCGCGCAGATCTGCCACGGCCCGCTGATCCCGGCCGCCACGGGGTCGCTCACCGGCCGTCGTACGGCGGCGTATCCGGCGCTGGAGCCGGACGTCGTGGCGGCCGGCGCGCAGTACGAGGACGGTGACGGCGTGGTCGACGGCCGACTGGTCTCCGCGCGGGCCTGGCCCGACCATCCGGTGTGGATGCGCGAGTTCGTGGCGGTGCTGCGGAAGGTGGCCCCGGCTGCGTAGATCCGGTCGGTGGGGGCGGCCCCTGCGGGTGGCAGGGGTCGCCACTGTCGCCGGTGCGCTTACGCGTGCGTGGCCGGGTCGGTACGGGCGGGGCGGCAGGCGGTGGTCACGCGCCCTCGTGCAGGACCGCGGTGATCAACTCCCGTTGGGCGGGGGTGAGTCCGGGGTCGGCGCAGCGGACTTCGCGGGTGTCGACCGTGAGGGTGTAGGTGAAGCCGTCGGGGACGGGGGCGCGCGGGTGGTCGCCCGGAGGGGTGAGGGCGGCTCGGGCGAGGGCTTCGAGGTGGGGCGCGTCGGGGTGGTCGGCGGTGTCGAGGGTGGCCCGCCGGGGGATGCCGGCGAACCCACCGGAGCGGACCACCTCGATACGCACGGGAGTTACGCCTCCTGGGTCTGCTCGCCGGGCTGCTGGCGCGGCAGTTCGGCCGAACCGGTGGAGCCGGAGGAGCCGGAGGAGCCGGAGGAGCCGGTGACGCCCACCGTGGTCCACGCGGACCGCACCGCCTGGTACTGCGCGCCCTCACCGTAACGCGCCTTCGCCGCCGCGGCCGTGGCCTCGGCGAAAGCGGCGAAGTCCGTGTCGGAGGCGAGCGAGCCGCCGGTGAGGGTGTCGTACCAGATCTGCCCGGCCTGCTCCCAGGCGTGCCCGCCGAGCGAGGCCGCGGCGAGGTAGAACGCGTGGTTGGGAATGCCGGAGTTGATGTGCACCCCGCCGTTGTCGTCCGGGCCCGAGACGTAGCCGGCCATGGTGCCCGGCTGCGGGTCCTTGCCGAGGTGCGGGTCGTCGTAGGCGGTGCCCGGGGCCTTCATGGAGCGCAGCGCGACGCCGTGCACGCCGGGGGCGAGCAGCCCGGCGCCGATCAGCCAGTCCGCCTGGTCGGCGGTCTGCCCGAGCGTGAACTGCTTGATCAGGCTGCCGAAGACGTCGGAGATCGATTCGTTGAGCGCGCCGGACTGGTCCTGGTAGTCGAGGTTCGCGGTGAACTGGGTGACGCCGTGGGTCAGTTCGTGGCCGATGACGTCGATGGGGATGGTGAAGTCGAGGAAGATCTTGCCGTCTCCGTCGCCGAAGACCATCTGCTCGCCGTTCCAGAAGGCGTTGTTGTAGCCCTCCAGGTAGTGCACGCTGGCGGTCAGCGGCAGCCCGTGGCCGTCGATGGAGTGCCGGGCGTACGCCTTGAGGTAGGTCTCGAAGGTGGCGCCGAGCCCGTCGTAGGCGCGGTTGACGCTGGCGTCCCGGGACGGCTTCGCGCCCTCGGCGCGGACCTTGCGCCCGGGCAGGTCGTCCTTGTGTTTGGCGTCGTAGATCGTGCGCTGCGGCTGGTCGGCGGGCGCGGCCGGGGCGGCGGCGGACGGGGCGCCGCCGGGTGGTCCGACCACCGCGTTCAGCCGCCGCCGGGTCCGCTGCCGGGCGTCGTGCTCCAGGGTGTGGCGGGCAGTCGCGGACAGCTCCGGGTCGTCGGACCGGGCGAGGCGGTCCAGGATGTGCGGCGGCACGATCGTGCAGAAAACTCCCATGACCGGAATGTGTCAGCTCGGGCACTGTGTGTCACCATTTTCCCGTTCACACCACGGAAAGGAGGGAATCGCGCGGACCGGGGTGGACGCCCCGGTCGTCTTGCATGCTGAGAGGAAGTACGCACCGGCTGCGACTTCCGTCCGCGGTTCGGCTAGGGTCGGTCTCATGCGTTTCGGGCTGCTTCTCCTTAGCTGCCGCGGCGAGGGCCTGTAGTCGTAGGCCGACCCCCTCCCCGCGGAGTTTGGGCGTTCCCAAGCCGTCGGCCGCCCCGAGCGGACCCCCGAGGAGAGCCACCCCCGATGAACTCGCAGCCCAGCAGCAACCGCGTCGGCCGTGCCACGCCCATCACCGCCGAGACCGTCACGCAGCGCGCGACCTCGATGCCGATCCACAAGTACGGGCGGTACGAGCAGGTCGACATCCCCGACCGCACCTGGCCCGACGCGCGCGTCACCAAGGCCCCCCGGTGGCTGTCCACCGACCTGCGCGACGGCAACCAGGCACTGATCGACCCGATGTCGCCGGCCCGCAAGCGGGAGATGTTCGACCTGCTGGTGCGGATGGGCTACAAGGAGATCGAGGTCGGCTTCCCCGCCTCCGGCCAGACCGACTTCGACTTCGTGCGCTCCATCATCGAGCAGGACGCGATCCCGGACGACGTGACGATCTCCGTCCTCACCCAGTCCCGCGAGGAACTGATCGAGCGGACCGTCCAGTCGCTGGTCGGCGCCCGCAAGGCGACCATCCACCTGTACAACGCGACGGCGCCGGTCTTCCGGCGGGTGGTCTTCCGCGGCAGCCGCGACCAGGTGCGGCAGATCGCGGTGGACGGCACCCGGCTGGTGGTGGAGTACGCCGACAAGATCCTCGGCCAGGACACGGTCTTCGGCTACCAGTACAGCCCGGAGATCTTCACCGACACCGAGCTGGACTTCGCGCTGGAGGTCTGCGAGGGCGTGATGGACGTCTGGCAGCCCGAGGACGGCCGCGAGATCATCCTGAACCTGCCGGCCACCGTCGAGCGCTCCACCCCCTCCACGCACGCCGACCGGTTCGAGTGGATGTCGCGGAACCTGTCCCGGCGCGAGTACGTATGCCTGTCGGTGCACCCGCACAACGACCGCGGCACCGCGGTGGCCGCCGCCGAGCTGGCGCTGATGGCCGGGGCGGACCGGATCGAGGGCTGCCTGTTCGGGCAGGGCGAGCGGACCGGCAACGTGGACCTGGTCACGCTGGGCATGAACCTGTTCAGCCAGGGCATCGACCCGCAGATCGACTTCTCGCAGATCGACGAGATCCGCCGCACCGCCGAGTACTGCAACCAGATGGAGATCCACCCGCGCCACCCCTACGCGGGCGACCTGGTCTACACGTCCTTCTCCGGCTCCCACCAGGACGCCATCAAGAAGGGCTTCGAGGCGATGGAGGCCGACGCGGCCGCCCAGGGCAAGACCGTCGACGAGATCGAGTGGGCGGTGCCCTACCTGCCGATCGACCCCAAGGACGTCGGCCGCTCCTACGAGGCCGTGATCCGGGTCAACTCGCAGTCCGGCAAGGGCGGCATCGCCTACGTGCTGAAGAACGACCACAAGCTGGACCTGCCGCGCCGGATGCAGATCGAGTTCTCGAAGATCATCCAGAACAAGACCGACACCGACGGCGGCGAGGTCACCCCGGCGCAGATCTGGTCGATCTTCCAGGACGAGTACCTGCCCACCCCGGAGCACGCCTGGGGCCGGATCGCGCTGCGCTCCGCCCAGACCTCCACCTCCAGCGACGGCACCGACGCGCTGACCGTGGGCGCCGAGGTGGACGGCGTGCCGACCACCCTGACCGGCACCGGCAACGGCCCGATCTCGGCGTTCTTCGACGCGCTGGCCGCCGTCGGGGTGGACGCCCGGCTGCTGGACTACTCCGAGCACACCCTCAGCGAGGGCGCGTCCGCGCAGGCCGCGTCGTACATCGAGTGCGCCATCGACGGCCGCGTGATGTGGGGCATCGGCGTCGACGCCAACACCACCCGCGCCTCGCTGCAGGCCGTCGTCTCCGCCGTCAACCGCGCGGCCCGCTGATCACCCGTCAATTCCGCGTGATCGCCGGCCGCCGTTCCGGTCGTCGTCCGGGTCCGTTCCGGTCCCGGCCCGACGCCCGTCAACGTACGGCCGGCGCTCACGCACCCGGGTGATTTCCCGCGGTCGGCCGATGTCCGCGCCCGGCTCGCGGCCACCGCGTTCCTACGGTGGCGGGCATGCCCCTGAAACCCATGTCCAGAACGCGTACGTCCGTCGGGCGCCGTACCGCCCCGCGGCGCGCAAGACCCGCATTCGCGCTTCTCACGGCCGTGGCCGCCGCCCTGCTGGCCGCCGCCCTGCTGGCCGCCGCCACGGCCGGGCCCGCCACCGCCCGCGCGGTGGACCCGGCGCCGCCCCCGCCCGTACCCACCCCCCAGCAGACCGCGCAGGCGCGGCCCGCCGGCGAGCAGGCGTCCGAGGTGCTCTCGCACGCCCACTGCGTGCTCACCCTGCACCGCGCGGACGCCCCCACCGCCCGCTGCGGCGCCGCCGCCGACACCCGTGAGGCCCGCTCCGGCACCCTGCTGATGACCTGGTACACCGGCGCCGCGTACACCGGCGGGGCCACCGACATCCGCAGTGACACCGGGCGTTGCGACGCCGGCGGGGTGGGCGTCTTCGGCATCTCCGACAGCCTCGGCCGCAGTTGGGACCACGCGGTCTCGTCCTTCCGGGACCACGGCGGCTGCGCGGTCGTCGAGGGCTGGGACGGCGCCGGATACCGCGGCGAGACCCGTGTCTGGGTCGGCGACCAGCCCTACCTGGGCGCCGACTGGGACAACCGGATCTCCTCGCTCGTGGTGCACGGCTGAGCAGGAGGGCGGGCGGCATCCGCGGCATCCGCGAACCGGCCGGACCACCGGAATCAGCTGAACCGGCGGCACCGGCCGAACCAGCGGAAACGGCCGGGCCGTGCGCCGGACCACCCGCCGCAACGGCCACCGGAACACCCGCCCAGGTGAATTGCCCTCGTACGCGGTACTGACTGGACCTGTCCACTGTGGCTAACATCACGCTGTACGGCACCGTGGCCGCTGCGCACGTTCGGGCCGTTGCGGATGCGTACCGGGACGAGGACGGCCGGAGGGTGCGATGAGACTGGGGCCTATCTGGGGTGTGCGCACGGCCTGGCACACCGAGGACGACGGCGAGTTCTACTGCCCCGAGTGCGGCGGCGACCGCGCGTACCACCGCAGAACCGGCACCCGCAGGCTGACGGTGCTCAACGTGCCGCTGTTCGCCCGGGGTCCGGCCGGCACCGTCATCGAGTGCGCCGCCTGCCACCAGCAGTACGGCTCCGAGGTGCTGCTCTGCCCGACCACCACCCGCTTCGCCGCGATGCTGCGGGACGCGGTGCACACCATCGCGCTCGCGGTGCTCACCGCGGGCGGCGGCACCGCCAGGTCGACCCGCGAGGCCGCGGTGAGTGCGGTGCGCGCCGCGGGCTTCAGCGACTGCACCGAGGACCAACTCCTCGGCCTGCTCGCCGCGATCGTCGCCGACGAGGGCCGGTTCCGCCGCTCCGACGAGCTCGGTCCCGACTCCTTCGCCGAGGCCGTCGACGGCTGCGGCAGCTGGCTGTCGATCGAGCTGCACGAAGCGCTGGAGCCGCTCGCCGACCACCTCGCGCCCCAGGGCCGCGAGCGGGTGCTGCTCGAAGGCGCGCACATCGCGCTCGCCGACGGGCCCTACCTGCCCGCCGAGCGGGACGTGTTGGAGGCGATCGGCCGCTGCCTGTCGCTGCACACCGACCACATCGACCGCCTGCTGAAGGCGGCCGCGACAGCTGCGTGACGCCTGCCGCGGGCTTGGCCGTGTTGAGGACCGTCGGCCCGGCCCCGGCCGGCGGCACTGTGGTGACCATGCCGGTGGCGTGGCCACGGTTCGCGGTGGGGTTGGCGCTGGGGGTTGCGTCGGCTTGATGGTGGGCGGCGGCTTGCACGCTTGTGGCCGGTCGGCCTTGATGCTGGGCGGCGGCTTGCATGCCTGTGCTTGGTCGGCCTGATGCCGGGGGAGCCCGCCGGGGCCTGGGGACACGGGTGCGGCTACTCCCCGCGGAGTAGCGGGTCTTCGCCGGTCGCCCCGGGGAGTAGGGCGTTCTCGGCCGCGGGCCCGACGAGGGAGGCGCCGTCACGGCGGGAGGGTGGAGTACGCCGCCCGCTGTCACGGAGGATGTCCGCGTGCCCTCAGAATCCGCGCTGCTGTCGCTCTTCACGGCGGGCGTCTCCGGACCCCCGCGCCCGAAGGTCTCCCGGAACGACGTGGCGCTCGCCGCCCTGATCCTGGTGGACCAGACGGTCGTGGCCGCGGTGCTGCCCGAGGGGACCGGCAGCCACCGTCCAGACGCGCTCGGCTGGACCCTGCTGACCGCCAGCGCCGTGGTGCTGGTGTGGCGCCGCCGGACGCCGATGCTGTGCCTGCTGGGCATGGTGGGCGTCGTCGCGCTGTACCACTACCTCCAGTACATCCAGATCGCGCCGATCCCCTCCAGCATCGTCGCCCTGTACGCGCTGGCCGTCGCCGGGCCGCACCTGCGCACCGTGCTGACGGTGCCGGTGGTGGTCGGCGCGATGCTGGTCATCATGTCGACGGTCGGCAAGCAGCACGAGGCCGCCACGATGCTGCAGAGCGCCGGGTGGATTCTGGCGGTGCCGGCGGCCGGCGAGGGCGTGCGGGTGCACCGCAACTACGTGGCCGCGGTCACCGAGCGCGCGGAACGCGCCGAGCGCACCCGGGAGGAGGAGGCCGCCCGCCGGGTCGCCGAGGAACGGCTGCGGATCGCCCGCGACCTGCACGACCTGCTCGCGCACTCCATCACCCTGATCGGCGTCCAGACGTCGGTCGCCGCGCACGTCCTCGTCGCCGACCCCGACCGGCTCGACCGCACCGCGGTCGCCTCCGCGCTCGACGCCATCGCCGACACCTGCCGCGAGGCCCGCGCGGAACTGCGCACCACCCTGCGCGTGCTGCGCGCCGACGGCGACGGCCCCCTCCCGTCCCTGGCCGGCATCCCCACCCTCACCCGGGCCGCCGAGGCCACCGGCGCGAAGGTCCACCTCGCCCTCGACCTCGCAGGGCCCGAGGTGCCCGGTCAGGGGTGCCCCAGTGACCGGCCCGCCACCGGCAGGTGGTCCGGCGAGGGGCAGCGCGACCCAGGACCCGCGGTCCAGGCCGCCGCCTACCGCATCGTGCAGGAAGCCCTCACCAACGCCGTCCGCCACGGCGCCACCGCCCCCCGCATCACCGTCGCCGTACATCGCGAGGGCGACCGCCTGAGGCTGCGCATCGAGGACGACGGACCGCACGCCCGCCAGGCCCCGCCCCCGCACCGCACGGAAGGCTTCGGCATCGTGGGCATGCGCGAGCGGGCCCGCAGCGTCGGCGGCACCCTCACCGCGGGCCCCCGCACCGACGGCCCCGGCTTCGCCGTGCACGCGGAACTCCCGCTCACCCCGCCAGGGCAGCCGGAACCCAGCCCGCAGGAACCGACCCCGCAGGAACCGGCGGAGCCCCTCGCACCCCAGGGAGACCAGAGATGACCGAGTCCACGCCGATCCGGGTCCTGCTCGCCGACGACCAGAACCTGGTGCGCGCCGCGTTCGCGATGCTCGTCGAGTCCGCGCCGGACATGGTGGTGGTCGGCGAGGCGGGCAACGGCCTGGAAGCCGTCGAGATGGCCCACGGCACCCGCGCGGACGTGGTCGTGATGGACATCCGCATGCCGGAGCTCGACGGCATCGAGGCGACCCGCAGGATCGCCGCCGACGACGACCTCGCGGGCGTGCGGGTGCTGGTGCTGACCACGTACGACGACGACGATCACGTGGTCTCCGTGCTGCGCGCGGGCGCGTCCGGCTTCATGGTCAAGGACACCCGGCCCGCCGAACTCCTGGACGCCATCCGCACGGTCGCCGCGGGTGACGCGCTGCTGTCGCCCGGCCCGACTGCCCGCCTGATCGCCCGGGTGCTGCGGCTGCCGGACCGCCCGCTGCCCAGCGCGCCCGGCCCGGCCCTGCTGGCCTGCCTCTCCGACCGGGAACGGGAGGTGCTCACCCTGGTCGCGCGCGGCCTGAACAACAACGAGGTCGGCGAGGCGCTGGGCCTGAGCCCGCTCACCGCGAAGACCCACGTCAGCCGGATCATGGGCAAGCTGGGCGCCCGCGACCGCGCCCAACTGGTCATCTCCGCCTACGAGTCGGGCCTGGTCGCGCCGGGCACGGAGCGCTGACGGCGAATCGTTCCCCCGGCCCGCGCCGCCGTAGGCGAGAATGGTCGGCATGAGTCTGTTCCGCGACGACGGCATCGTGCTGCGCACCCAGAAACTGGGCGAGGCGGACCGGATCATCACCCTGCTGACCCGCAGGAACGGCCGGGTGCGCGCGGTGGCCCGCGGGGTGCGGCGCACCAAGTCGAAGTTCGGCGCCCGGCTGGAGCCGTTCAGCCACGTCGACGTGCAGTTCTTCACCCGGGGCGGGGAGCTCGTCGGCCGCGGCCTGCCGCTGTGCACGCAGGGCGAGACCATCGCCCCGTACGGCGGCACCATCGTCACCGACTACGAGCGCTACACCGCGGGCACCGCCATGCTGGAGACCGCCGAGCGCTTCACCGACCATGAAGGGGAGCCGGCCGTGCAGCAGTATCTGCTGCTGGTCGGCGCGCTGCGCACCCTCGCCGCGGGCGAGCACGAGCCGCGGCTGGTGCTGGACGCCTTCCTGCTGCGCTCGCTCGCCGTCAACGGCTACGCGCCGAGTTTCGACGACTGCGCCCGGTGCGGAATGGCCGGGCCGAACCGGTTCTTTTCGGTCGGCGCGGGAGGAGTCGTCTGCGGCGAGTGCCGGGTGCCCGGAAGCGTCGTACCCTCACGGGAGGCACTGGAACTGCTCGGCGCGCTGCTGGGCGGTGACTGGGAGACCGCGGACGCCTGCGAGCCGCGCCACTGCCGTGAGGGCAGCGGGCTGGTGGCGGCCTACCTCCAGTGGCATCTGGAGCGCGGACTGCGGTCGCTGCGCTTCGTGGAGAAGTAGGCACCGCGCGGCGCCGTACCGCGACGCAGCGCACCGCACCGCACCGCACCAGCACGCACGACAACGCACCGCACCGCACTGCACCGCATGATCGACGACGACCTGCCACGACCTGTCGGGAGACGTACCACCATGGCACGACGCGGGATTCTCACCCGTCACCGGAAGACCTACCGCACGCCCGACGCCCACCCCTCCGGCGCGCATCCGCCGAAGATCCCGGGCGAGCTGGTCCCCAAGCACGTCGCCATCGTGATGGACGGCAACGGCCGGTGGGCGACCGAGCGCGGGCTGCCGCGTACCGAGGGCCACAAGGTCGGCGAGGGCGTCGTCCTCGAAGTGCTCAAGGGCTGCCTGGAGATGGGCGTCAAGAACCTGTCGCTGTACGCCTTCTCCACCGAGAACTGGAAGCGCTCGCCGGACGAGGTGCGCTTCCTGATGAACTTCAACCGCGACGTGATCCGCCGCCGCCGCGAGGAGATGAACGAACTCGGCATCCGCATCCGCTGGGTGGGCCGGATGCCGAAGATGTGGAAGTCCGTGGTGCACGAACTCCAGATCGCCCAGGAGCGGACGGTCGACAACGACGCGATGACGCTCTACTTCTGCCTGAACTACGGTGGCCGCGCCGAGATCGCCGACGCCGCGCAGGCGCTCGCCCGCGACGTCGCCTCGGGCCGGCTCGACCCGTCCAAGGTCAACGAGAAGACCTTCGCGAAGTACCTCTACTACCCCGACATGCCCGACGTGGACCTCTTCCTGCGGCCCAGCGGCGAGCAGCGCACCTCCAACTACCTGCTGTGGCAGAGCAGCTACGCGGAGATGGTCTTCCAGGACGTGCTCTGGCCGGACTTCGACCGCCGCGACCTGTGGCGGGCCTGCCTCGAATACGCCCAGCGCGACCGCCGCTTCGGCTCCGCCCAGGCGTAAGGGTCGCGCCCCCAAGAAGCGCGGGGAACCGCGCGAGCAACCACCACACGGGGGGGGGGGGGGCCCCGCCCAACACCCCCGGGGTGTTTTAAGAG
>NZ_JBFBIV010000152.1:0-12621 GCF_040702025.1 Streptomyces sp. NPDC088194
GCCGGCGTCGCACTGGACACCCGTGATGGCCACGGAAGCGACGTGCGGTGCGTGCGGCTTCGGCGGAGGGGCCGCGTGGGTGGCCGGCGGGTGGCCCGGCCGCCGTCGGCGCAGGAGGCGTAGACGGCTTCGATGGTCTCGACGACCTGCCGGCCGTGGGCGGCCGGGACCGCGGGGGGCTGTTCCCCGCGGACCGCCGCGGCGAACGCGGCCAGTTGGTCGAGGAAGGCGGTGGGCACGTCGTCGGCGCGGTCCTCGGCCAGGAGCACCGGGCCGGTGCCGTCGTCGGGATGGAGCACCGCGCCGGTGCCGCGGGCCACCCGGATGGTGCCGCGTTCGCCGATGACGGTCAGCTCGTCTCGGGCGGGAAGCAGGGTGCTGGTGACGGTGATGTGGCCGACCACCCCGTCCCCGAGGTCGAGCCGGGCCAGGACGTCGGTCTCCACCGGCAGGTCTCCGCGGCGGACGGCGGTCGCGGCCACCGCCATCGGGCGCCGGCCGGTGAGCCACAGCAGCCGGTCCACGCAGTGGGTGCCGATGTTGATGAACACGCCGCCGCCGGAGATCGCCGGGTCGAAGAACCACGACGGCCGGCTGCCGCGGCGGTAGTCGGTGCTGCGCCAGTCGTGGACGGCGAGCACTTCCCCGACGGTGCCCGCGTCGAGGGCGGCCTTGGCCGCGGCGACCGGGGGCAGGAAGTGCTGGATGTGCCCGACGAACAGCACGACACCGTTGTCCGCGCAGGCGGCTTCCATGACGGCGCAGTCCTCGGAGCGCGTGGCCATGGGCTTTTCGACCAGCACGTGCAGGCCGGCCGCCGCGCTGCCGGTGACGATGTCGGTGTGCAGGGCGTGCGGGGTGTTGACGACGACGGCGTCCACCGTGCCGGAGGCGATGAGGTCGCGGTGGTCGGTGAAGACCGCGGCGCCCAGCGGCCCGGCGACGCGGTGCGCGGTCTCGGCGAGGAGGTCGCAGACGGCCGTCACCCGTACGCCCGGGGTGGCGGTGGCGGCCTCGGCGTGCAGCACTCCCACGGCGCCGGCGCCGATCAGGCCGAGCCTTGTGTCGGTCACGTGGTGCTCTCCCCGGGTGTCGTGGTCACGGTGGTGGTGGTTTCGGTGGTCGTGGTCGTGGTGGTCGTGGTCGCGGTGTCCTGCGCGGCTCCGCAGGACTGCCGGACGATGATGGTGGGGCGCAGCAGGACCCGGCTGCGGGGCAGTTCCGGGTCGTCGAGCCGGCGCAGCAGCGTGGCCGCCGCGGCCTTGCCGAGCTGTCGTTTGGGGGGCGCGACCGCGGTCAGCGGGATGTCGGCCATGTCGGCGATCTCGTCGTCGTAGGCGACCAGGGCGAGATCGCCGGGCACGGTGAGGCCGGCGCGGCGGGCGGCGCCGAGCAGCAGTGCGGCCTGCCGGTCGCCGAAGCAGACGGCGGCGGTCACCTCGGCGTCGCGCAGCGCGGCGAGGCACCGGTCGGCGGCCGCCGGGCTCCACTCCTGGCGGGCGGCGCGGAACTCCACGGTGGCCAGGCCCCGTTCGCCGGCCGCCTGGTGGAAGCCCTCGGCCACCGGGCCGGAGGTGGGGCTGGGGTCGCGCAGGACGAGGCCGATCGCCCGGTGGCCGAGGCCGGCGAGGTGGCGGACCGCGTCGTAGGCGCCGGCTTCGTGATGGGTGCAGACGTACTCGTTGGTGCCCTCCAGGGCGGCGTCGCGCCGTTCGACCAGGACGGTCGGCACGGGCAGCGCCGCCAGCCGCGCGAGGTACTCCCGGGCCGGTTCGGGTCCGCCCAGGGTGGGGACGAGCAGCAGGCCGTCGACTCCGGCCTCCAGCATGTCCGCCACGTCCTTGGCCTCGCGTTGCCGGTCGTAGCCCGAGCAGGCGAACAGCAGCCGGGCGCCGGCGGCGGAGAGGGTCTCCTCGATGCCCCGCAGCACCTTCGGGTAGTAGAAGGCCGTGTCGGGGACGCTGACGCCGACCAGTGCGCGGCCGGGTCCCGGGGCGCTCGGCGGTACGACGAAGGTGCCCGAGCCCTGCCGCCGTACGACGAGCCCCTCGGCGACGAGCTCGTCCACGGCGCGGCGCACCGTGCTCACCGAGGTGCCGCTGCTGTGCGCGAGTTCCTTCTCGGTGGGCAGCCGGCCGTCGGGCGGCCAGACGCCCTGGCGTACGCGCTGCCGCAGCTCGGTGGCGAGTTGACGGAACTTCAGGTCGCGGGCTCCGGTCATGGTGGTCCTCAATCCCCCTGCGGTTCGGCTCACTTGACTGAGCCGACGGTCATTCCTTCGATGATCCGGCGGCCCAGCCATACGTAGCAGGCGAGCACGGGAAGGACGACCAGGGCCACGCCGGCGAACAGGCCGCCCCAGTCGGCACCGTTGTACTGCATCTGCTGGAGGAAGCCGAGCAGGGCCAGGGACAGGGTCTGGTGGTCGGTGGTCTGCACGAAGACGAGGGCGAAGACCGTCTCTCCCCAGTGCTGGATGATGTTGAGGATCAGCACGGTGATCAGCCCGCCGCGCGCCATCGGCAGCATGATCTGCCAGAAGGTGCGCAGCGGCGTGGCTCCGTCGAGGGCGGCTGCCTCCTCCAACTCCACCGGGAGGGTGGCGAAGAAGCCGGTGAGGAAGAACACGGCGAACGGCAGCGAGGTCGCCACGTACACCACGATCAGGCCGAACAGGCTGTTCACCAGCTGGAGTTGGTTCATGAACACGAACAGCGGCAGCATCACCATCTGGGCGGGGATGCCGAGTCCCAGGGCGAAGAAGAGGGTGAGCCCGGAGTTGAGCCGTGTGGTGATCCGGCTCAGGGCGTAGGCGGCGGGCGCGGCCAGCAGCACGGTGACCACCGCGGTGCCGCCCACGACGACGACCGTGTTGAGGGCGGCCTGGCCGAACTGCCCCTCGTTCCAGGCCCGGGCGTAGTTCCCCCAGTTCGGGGTGTGCGGGAACCGCCAGGGCGAGCTGAAGATCGCGTCGGAGGTCTTCAGGGACGACAGCAGCAGCCAGAGCGCGACGAAGATGTTGAAGGCGGCGAACAGCCAGACCAGGGGTACGCCGAGCACCCGGCCGGCGGTGAGCCGGCGCAGCCGGCGGGCGATCGGGCCGGGTGAGCGGCCGGGACTGGCGACAGCCATCGGGGATGACCTCCGTGACGGGGGTGTGGAACGGTCGGGGCCGGGTGGTGTCCGGTGGAGCCGGCGGGTGTTGCGGTGCGGCCGGGTGGCGTCCGGTGGAGCCGGACCAGCGCTGCTCGGCACCGCGCGGTACCGGCCGGCGCTGCTCAGTACTGCACGGAGTCGCGGCGCATGAAGCGGCGGATCAGGACGACGAGCACCCCGACGAGGGCGAGCATGACCACGGCGCTCGCGGCGGCGGAGCCGTAGCGGGGTACGCCGCCGGACGCGAACGCCTCGCCGTAGGTGTACAGCGCGGTGTTCCACACACCGGTGTCGGGCATCTGCCCGGCGGCACCGGCGAAGGCGTAGATGAACTCGAAGACCTTCACCGCCGAGATGGTCCACAGCACCGCGCACATCCCGACCACGTCCCACATCAGCGGGAGGGTGACGTGCCGGAACTTCTGCAGGGTGTTGGCGCCGGCCAGGTCGCAGTCCTCGTACAGCTCCGGCGGGATCTGGTCGACGGCGGCCATCAGGATGGTGGTGTAGAAGCCGGTGGAGGTCCACACCAGGCCGATCATGATGACCTTGAACAGGTTCCCCTGGCCGAGCCAGTTGGGCGAGGGCAGGCCGGTGGCCTTCGTGACGGAGTCGACGAGTCCGCCCTGCTGGAAGAGGAAGCCCCACAGGATCGCGATGACCACGCTGGGCACGATGTTGGGGAAGAAGAGGATGGAGCGGGCGGCCTTGCGGCCCTGCATCTCGCGCAGCACCATCGTCAGCCCGAAGGAGACCAGGAAGGTCAGCCCGCCCGCACCGAAGATGATCCAGAGGGTGTTGGTGAAGGAGTGCCGGAACGTCGGGTCCTGGAACAGCCGGCGGTAGTTGTCCAGGCCGGTGAAGCTCATCGGGCCCGCGCCGGCCCACTTGTTGAGGCTCAGCCAGAGGGTGAACAGCGACGGGCCGGCGAAGAAGACGACGTAGACCAGCGTGGCGGGCAGCAGCAGCGGCCAGAAGAGCTTCTTGCGGCGGGCGGTGAGCGGGCTGTGCCGGGTCTCCCCCGGCCCCGGGGCGGCGGGCCGCCGCCGGGCGGTGGTGGACCGGCGCCGCGCGGAGGTGGACCGGCGCCGCGCGGAGGCGCTGCCGGGCGGCTCGGGGCGGAGCGTGTCGGCGGCCGTCACGAGGCCGTCTTCCAGTAGGAGGCGGAGTTCGAGGCCAGCTTGGAGGCGAAGGACGTCGCGGTGAGGTGGCCGGTGAGGAAGCTGGTGTTCAGCGGCAGGAACACCTTGGTGTACCACTCGGCGGCGGTCTCCTTCACTCCGTCCAGGGTCTTGACGGCGTTGCCCGCGGTGAGCGCCTTCTGCGCGTCGGCCAGTTCGGCGGGGGCGTCGATGTCCGCGCGCGGGGTGATGTTCTTGGCCTGGGTGGCGATGCCCTGGAGGTGTTCCTTGGCGAGGAAGTACGCGATGAACTTCTGCGCGGCGGCGGCGTGCCTGGCCTTCTTCGGTATGGAGAAGCCGATGAGGGAGATGTCCTGGGAGGTGTCGCCGCCCTGGGCGAAGGCCGGGAAGGGGAAGGAGCGGTAGCGGAAGTCGGAGGAGGCGAAGGTCGACGTCTCGCTGGGCGCGAAGGTGCCCAGGAGCAGGAAGTCGGACTTGCCCTTGGCCCACTTCTGCTGCACGGCGGGCCACTTGGAGCCGTCGTACCCCTTGGTGAAGTCGTCCGCGGAGACGAGGTCCTCGACGTGGCGCAGCGCGGCCACGAAACCGTCCGCCTTCAGCAGCGCGCCGCTCTTGTCGGCGGCGGCCTTGCCGAAGGCGCCGGGGCCCAGGCCGCGCAGGACGGCGTAGTACGTCCAGTAGGCGGCGTAGTCGGGGACGTCGGCGTCGAGGGCGAGGGGGCCGCCGCCGCGCGCGGACTTGCGGGTGGCCAGCAGTTCGCTGAACTCCGCCCAGGTGGCGGGGGGCCGGGCGGCGACGTCGGGCAGGGCGTGGCCGTCGTACCAGATCTGGGTGGTGATGATCTCGTAGGGGATCTGCCACAGGGTGCCGGCGGTGGTGCTGAGGCCGTGGTACTTGGCGGGGACGACGCTGCCGACGGTGTGGCCGCTCTCGCCGGGGATCGGCAGGTCCAGGACCGGGGTGAGGTCGAGGGCCTGGCCGGTGGCCTGGAGCTGGGCGTAGGCGAAGCGGTCGGCGGAGTCGACGAGGTCGGCGGGGACGTTCCCGGTGTTGAGCGTGGGCGCCAGTTGCTGGACGACCTGGCGGCCCTTCCACTGGACGCTCACCTTGATCCCGGTGTCCTTGGTGAACTGCGCGATCGCGGCCTGGAGCACCTTGGCCTGGGGTTCGTTCTGCTTCCACATCGACCAGTAGGTGAACGAGGACGCGCCGCCCCCGCCCGACGACGAGTTCGACCCGCAGGCGGCGGTCAGTCCGGCCGCCGCGGCGAGCGCCGCGCCGAGAACGGCACGGCGGGAGAGTGGACGGCCGGACTCTGCGGCGGCCGTGGACTGTCGGACAGCGGACATACCTGCACTCCTCGGGTGGCGGTGACCCTGGGTCGGGGAAGGCGTGGCCATATGATTGCCGCAAGTCATCGGACGGATCAAGCGGTCTTTGAGGGTATGAATTACGGATGACTCAGCGGATCAGCGGAATTGTTGCCGCAATGTGTCGCCCCACCGAGTGAACCCCCGGGAAAGTCATCGGTGATTCATATCCTCAGAGCGATTGACTCGTCAGGACGTCGGCACCGAGCATGTGAGGCACCCGCGGGCCGGTTCCATCTCGCGGCCTCGGCCGCGGCCACACCCGCACCCGCACCCGCACCCGCACCCGCACCCGCACCCACGTATCTCGCATCACGCCCAGGGAGACCCATGGCAAGCCACGATCCGGACCGCCCCAACGTGCTGCTGATCCTCTCCGACGATCAGGGCCCCTGGGCCATGGGCTGCGCCGGCAACCACGAGATCCACACCCCGCGGCTGGACGCCCTGGCGGCGAGCGGCGTTCTCCTCGACCGCTTCTTCTGCACCTCGCCGGTCTGCTCACCGGCCCGCGCCTCCCTGTTCACCGGCCAACTGCCCTCCCAGCACGGCGTCCACGACTGGCTCTCCTACCATCACGCCGGCCGCACGGGCGTCGACTTCCTGGCCGGCCGGACCCTCTTCACCGACCTGCTCGCCGACGCCGGCTACCGGCTCGGCCTCAGCGGCAAATGGCACCTCGGCGCCAACGACAAGCCCCGCCCCGGCTTCGTCCACTGGTACGCCCACGAGAGCGGCGGCGGCCCGTACCGCGGGGCGCCGATGTACCGCGACGGGGTCCGCACCGAGGAGCCCGACTACCTCACCGACGCCCTCGCCGCGGACGCCGAACGGTTCCTCGTCGCCGAGGCGGAGCGCCCCGAACCCTTCCACCTCTCGCTGCACTTCACCGCGCCGCACAAGCCCTGGAAGGGTCAACACCCCAGCCAGTACACCGAGTTGTACGAGGACTGCGCCTTCGAGACCTGCCCCCAGGGCCCGCCGCACCCCTGGCAGCCGCTCGACGAGGACGGCGCCCCGGTCGGCGGCGAGAGCAACACCCGGCAGGCGCTCATCGGCTACTTCGCGGCGACCACCGCGATGGACGCCGCCATCGGCCGGGTCCTGGACCGGCTCGACGCGCTCGGCCTCACCGGTTCGACGCTGGTGGTCTTCACCAGCGACAACGGCTTCAACGCCGGCCACCACGGCATCTGGGGGAAGGGCAACGGCACCTTCCCCCAGAACATGTACGACAGTTCGGTGCTGGTGCCCTTCATCGCGGCGCAGCCCGGCCGCATCCCCGGCGGGCGGGTCTGCGACGCCCTGCTGTCGCAGTACGACGTCCTGCCCACCCTCGTCGACCACCTCGGCCTGGACCACACCCCCGACCCCCAGCTGCCGGGCCGTTCCTTCGCCCGCCTGCTCGGCGACGCCGACCACGTCTCCGGCCATGACCGCGTGGTCGTCTACGACGAGTACGGTCCCGTCCGGATGATCCGCACCAGGGACCGGAAGTACGTGCACCGCTACCCGCACGGCCCGCACGAGTTGTACGACCTCGCCGCCGACCCCGGCGAGGAGCGCAACCTCGCCGACTCGCCCGAGCACGCGCGGACCCGCGCGGAGCTGGCGGCCCGCCTGGACGAGTGGTTCGCCCGCTACGTCGACCCCGCCCTCGACGGCGCCCGCCTCCCCGTCACCGGCAGCGGCCAGCGCACTCCGGTGACCCCGGGTTCGCTCGCGACCGCCTTCGAGCCGCCGCCGGGCAGCTGAACGCGGGCCGCCTCGGCGGATCTTGCAGTCAGCCGCGACCGCCGGGCGCGTTGCCGCCGGGCACCCGGCGTTCCGGCACGGAGCGTTCCGGCACGTGGCGTTCCAGCACGTGGCGTTCGCGGCTCGCGAGCACTCCGGCCCCCAACTGCAGGACGAGCAGGCCGATGAGCGCCATGAGCGGGATGCTCCACCCCCCGGTCGCGGAGTGCAGTGCGCCGAGGCCGACGGGGCCGAGGCCGGCCAGGAGGTAGCCGAGCCCCTGGGCCATCATCGAGACGTGGCCGGTGTGCCGGGCGTCGGGCGAGCGCCGGACGATGTAGGTGAGGGCGAGGCTGAGGGAAGCCCCCTGGCCGAGCCCGAGCATGGTCATCCACAGGTACGCCGCCGGCAGGGGGGCCACCGCGAGCCCGCCGAAGGCAGCCCCGGTCAACACGGCGGCGACCGCGACCGGAAGCCACGTCGGACGTGCCCACCGGGCGATCGCGGGCGTCACGAGCGAGACGGCGATGGCGGGGAAGGCCGAGTACGACAGCATCCAGCCGGCCGTGTGCGCGTCCATGCCCGAGTCCTGGAACAGGGTGGGGACCCAGGTCAGGGCCGCGTAGTAGCTCATGCTCTGCAGGCCCATGAGCGCGGTCACGGCGAGGGCGACCGGATCGCGGAGCAGGACGCGGACGGAGGGCTCGCCTGCGGCCGACGGGGCATCGGCGACGTCACGGGTCCGGCGATCGCGGACGGGGGCGTGCCGCAACTGCGGGACGAGGACGAGGAAGGCGAGCAGGGCGGGGATCGCCCACAGCCCCAGGGTGGGGCGCCAGCCGCCGCCGACCAGGGAGAGCAGCGGCACCGTGACGCCCGAGGCGAGGGCGGCGCCGGCGGACAGCGCCGTCGAGTACAGGCCCATCATCAGGCCGAGGCGGTGCGAGAAGTCCCGCTTGATCACGGCCGGCATGATCACGTTGGCGATCGCGATCGCCGCACCGATGACGACGGTGCCGGCGAAGAGCCCGGCGAGGCTGGGCTGGAGCCGCAGCGCGATCCCGGCGGCCAGCGCGACCATCGTCGCTCCGAGCAGCCGGTGCAGGCCCAGTCGGCGGCTCAGCGCCGGGGTGACGAAGGCGAAGGCGCCGAAGGCGACGACGGGGATGGTGGTGAGGAGACTGACGACGACCTCGGACAGGCCGAGGTCCGCCTTGATGTCCGACAGCACCGGGCTGACCGAGGCGACACCGATGCGCAGGTTCAACGCGGCCGTCAGCAGGCCCACGGCCGACAGGACGGCGCCGAGCCTGCCGCGGGCGCTGGTGCCGGGCCGGGTCCGGGGCGGCGGTTCTTGGAGGAGACGGGTCATCTGGGCTGTCCTTTCGGTCCCCGGTCGGCCGGGGCGCTCCTGGGCATAGCCCGAGGTCGGCCGCCACGTGGGTGGCGCTGGGCTACGGCCCCAGTCCATCCGAACGCCCCCAGGGCGACCAACTGATAACCTGACGAAAGATGCCCAAAACCCGCCACGCGCCGATGCCGCTCGACCAGGTCCTGCGCGAACACGCCCTCCTGCTCGGCCACGACGAGCGCACCCCCGAGCACACCCACACCCGCGGGCACCTGGTGTATCCCGCGACGGGCGTGCTCTCGCTCGTCACCTCGGTGGGTTCGTGGATCGCCCCGTCGAACCGGGTGGTCTGGATTCCCGCGGGCTTCGCGCACCAGCACCGGGCGCACGGCCAGACCGACATGCGGATCGTCTTCCTGGCGCCGAGCCTGGCCGCCCTGCTGCCGGCGCATCCCGCGGTACTGGTCATGACACCGCTGGCACGTGAGGCCGCCTTGGCGCTGACCAGCTCCGAGCAGCGTTCCGCGGGGGCGCGCTCGCGGCTGCGCCGGGTCATCATCGACGATGTCGCCACCGCGCCCGAACAACCGCTGCACCTTCCCGAGCCGCACGACGACCGGCTCCGCGCCGTCGTCGCCCTCGTGGAGGAGGGGATGTCGAGCCCCCTGACGCTCGGCGAGCTCGGGCACCGGGTCGGCGCCAGCGAACGCACGCTCAGCCGGCTCTTCCAGCAGGAGACCGGGATGAGCTTCCCCCAGTGGCGCACCCAGCTCCGCGTGCACCACGCGCTTCTGCTGCTCGCCGCCGACGTCTCGGTCATCCACACCGCGACCGCCTGCGGATGGGCGAACCCGAGCGCCTTCATCAACGCGTTCACCGCGCTCGTCGGGCAGACACCCGGCCAGTACCAGCGGGTGCTCCGGGACGACGCGAAGACGGTCCGGCAGGGCGGCAACCGCCGCTCCGGGCACGTGCGTTAGCGGCCGGTGCGGCGGCGTCCTGGGCAAGGCCGGCCGCCCGGCGGCGCATTCACGGCGGAGCCGAACCGCGCGGGCCGCCGCGGACGGCGAGGCCGGGGCCCGGGCACGGGGCCGGTCTCGTAGGCTGGCCGGATTCGTCGGGACGAGGGGGGCAGGATGGACAGGAGAGCTCTGGGCACGGTCGTGGCCGCGGTGGTGGCCGCGCTGGCCGTGGGCGGCTGGCTGGCGTTGCGTGCGGGGAACCCGTATCACGAGCATGTCGGCGGCGCGCAGGGGGCGTTCCCGACGGCGCTGGGCAGCGGGGCGCCGGCCGCGCCGGACCGGGTGCTGCGGCGGACCTCGCAGTCGTACGGCGTCGACGGCGGGCTGTCCGTCGACGAGACGGACGACGGCGTCGCCGCGCACGACCTGCGCACCGGCAAGGAGTACTGGCACTACGGCCGTTCCGGCACCGAGTTGGGCACCGTCGGCCTCACCGGCAGCGGTGGCACCGTCGCCACCTGGTGGAAGGACGGGACGGTCGTCGGGACCGACGTCAGGACCGGGAAGCCGCGCTGGCATGCGAAGGTGACCTACGGCAAGCCCGCCGGGTCCTCCGACACGTTCGCCGCGCTCGATGTGGTGAGCGGGCTGGTGGTCGTGGAGAGCAGGGACGCGATCACGGCGTTCGCCGAGGACAGCGGGAAGCGGGTGTGGCGCGGCGCCGTCCCGAAGGGCTGCCGGCTCAGCTCGGGCGGGGTGTTCGCGATGCGCGGCGCGGTGGTGGCGCGGGCGGAGTGCGCCGGGACGGGCAAGGCCGGTGACGACCTGCCGCTGATCGCGTTCGACACCCGCCGCGGCACGGTGCGCTGGAAGGTGGACAGCGGGCTGAACCGGCTGCGACCGGTCGACGACCACACCCTGGTGACGTCGCTGTGGACCCGGGACGGGATCGGCGCGGTGGTGGACGTCTCGGGCCGCACGCCGCGGGTCACCACCTGGCCGGTGCCCGCGCTCCACCCCACGGAGGCGGCCGGCGACGGGATCATGCTGTGCGCCGACAACACCGCCGGGTCCTCCGACGGCACGCTGGTGGCCTACGACGTCGCCGACCGTACGAAGCACTGGACGCGCCGCCCGGCGAAGGACACCCGGCTCGGCCCGCCGCTGATCGAGGACGGCCGCGTATACGTCGTCCAGCAGCCCCTGCTGCCGAGGAGCGGGACACCCAAGGCCGTGGCCTCGGACCTGCTGGTCCTCGACGCCCGGACCGGGCGGCAGCTCCACTCCACGCGGCTGCCTCCGGTCCGGCCCGCGTCGGGCGAGACCGGTGACACCTTCGCCGCGCTGACGCCCTGGCAGGCCGTCGACGGCGTGGTGGCCGTCCAGTGGACCGGGATGTTCTCCGGCACCGACGACGATCTGCTCGTTCTGGCCCAGTGACCCCACTGGGGTGCGGGGGCGGGGGGCGCGTGCGGCACCGGTCGTGGCGCGCTCCCGCGGCCGGTGGCCGGTTCGGCCGGGGCCGCGGGAGCGCACGGGGCGTCTGAGGGCCAGTCAGAGGGCCGCGGTTCCCAGCGGGGTGCCGTTGCCGGTGGGTCCGTCGTAGCCGGGCCCGGCCGTGCACTGGTAGTCCCCGCCGCAGTCGGTGGAGGTGACGTTGCTGCCGGTGGTCACGTCGTTCAGACCGGTGGTGGCGGTGTAGAAGGAGGAGGCGTCGGGGAAGGCGGCGGGGTTCCCTGCCACGGCTATCGCTCCGGCGAGGAACGGCGACGCGGCGCTGGTGCCCCCGACCACGACCCAGCCGCCGGTCTTGTTGTCGGTGTCGTAGACGGCCAGCCCGGGGTTCGGGTCGGCCACGGAGGAGATGTCGGCGACCATCCGGCCGGGGCAGTTGGCGTCGTGCTGCCAGGCCGGTTTGTCCACCCAGGCCGAGCAGCCGCTTCCGGCGCCCTGCCAGGCCGACTCCGTCCAGCCGCGCGCGGTGCCCGGGGCACGGGTCAGGGTGGTGCCGCCCGCGGCGATCACGGTGGGATACACCGCCGGGGTGTTCGGGATGCCGTAGCCGCTGTCACCCGAGGAGGCCAGGATCGCCACGCCCGGGTGGGAGTAGGAGGCGGCGTACGGCTGCATGCCGTTCTGCTCGGTCGCGCCGTAGCTGTTGGACACTTCGGTGGCGCCGGCGGTGACAGCGGTGTCCACGGCGGCGGCCAGGCTGGGGATGCCGGCGTCGTCGCCTTCGACGAGCATGACGTGGCACGCCGGGCAGGCCGCGGAGGCGGCGTCCAGGTCGAGGGAGATCTCCACGCTCCACCGCAGGTCCGCGGGGAGCGGGCTGGTCTGGCCGCGCTGGTTGAGGATGCTCAGGCAGCCGTTCGCGACGGTGCAGGGCGGCAGTCCGTAGGTGGAGCGGTAGACGGCCAGGTCGGCTTCGGCGGACGGGTCGCCGCCGGCGTCGACCACGGCGACGGTCTGGTCCGCGCCGCCGGTGGACGGCAGTTGGTAGGCGTCGCGCAGGTCCGCGGGGCCGTAGCCCGGGGGCAGCGCGGCGGCCGCGCTGCCCGCCGACGCGTGCGCGGCCGGTCCGCGCACACCGGTGCCGGTGTGGACGTCGGTCCGGATCTGCGCCAGGCAACGTGCTTGTCCCGGCCCGGCCGGCCCGCACACCTGCCGGACCGGGGCGGCGGCGGAAGCCGCCGGCCGGTCGGCGGAGGCGCCTGCGGCACGGGCGTGGGCGCTCGCGGCGCCGACGGGTGACACCGCTGTCGCCAGGGCCGCCAGGGAGACGAGGAGTGTGCGCCCGTAGCGGGCGTGAAGGTGTCGCATGAAGGGTTCTCCGGGTCTGCGGCGGGCCCCGTCACCCCGGCCCGCCGGCGGGTTGAGGGGTCGGCTGAGCACGTGGCCGCGGC